>NZ_QWLE01000023.1:0-47332 GCF_009917365.1 Neglectibacter sp. X4
CCCCTCCTCCCCGCTCCGCCGGCGAGTGGAAGTTATCTATAAACTCACACTTGCAGAAGGGCAAATGCCCGAAAAGCCGCTGAAAATCTGGGCTTTCCAGAGGAGCCGCACCTCCTGTTTCCCCGGGAAATTCAATTTTCATTCAACCAGCTTTTCGTGATTTTAGGCTAAAAACCGGCTTTTTACCTTCCATATTTTTCCTTTTTTAGGAACTATGCCTCCTGCCGCGTTCAACTTTTATTCAACCGGGTCTTTTTTTCCATTTTCTGTTGAATTTTCCTCCAGAGGCACTTGGTTGGTGCTTTGGGCGCTGCGGCGGGCGGAATCCAGCAATTCCTCCATTTTCCCGCTAATCTTGTCCTCGGCCTGCTTCATAAGATGGCCGTAAATGCTGGTGGTGGTGGCAACGCTGGAATGGCCCAGCCGATGGCTGACGCTGATGCTGTCCACGCCGCTGAAAAGCAGGAGGCTCGTCATGGTGTGGCGGAAGGCGTGGGGGTTTAAGTGGGGCAGGTTGTGGCGCTTTTCAAAGCGGGTAAGCCAGTTGCCAAGCTGGGAAGGGTTCATAGGGCCGCCATGCTCCCCGGTAAACACATAGGGCGCCTCTTTCCACCTCTCCCCCAGCTCTTTCCTATATGCCTCCTGCCACTGGCGGTACTCCTCCAGCAGGGCGAAGGCCTCCTCCGGCAGGCGCAGGGTTCGCACAGAGTCCTTTGTCTTGGGGGTGCTTTCGTATACGCCCCTGTCAACGGCGTACTGCATGGCGCAGTCTATGCGGATGGTGCCCCGCTCCCAGTCGATCTTCTCCCATTTCAGCCCCAGAAGCTCCCCCCGCCTGCATCCAGACACCAGCAGCAGGTATACAGCAGCCCGCCACTTTAAAGGCTCGCTTTCCAGGGCCTGCAAAATCTGCCCCACCTCGTCCTCCTGGAAATAGTTGGGATCCCCTGCCTCCCGGCGGGGCGGGGTGGCCCGCCGGGCCGGGTTAAAGGGAATCAGCATTTCTTTCTCCGCCTGTCCCAGCACAGTGGACACCAGCAAGTGGCAGTTCATCACGGTGCGGCTGCTCAAGGTGCGCTCCTCCCGCAGGATATCGAAAAGGTTCTGTATCGGCAGTCCCAGGGCTTCGGCAATGCGCTGGGCTGTGCTGGGCTTTACGGTTTCCCCCCTGCGCAGCCGCGTCAGGCTGATGCGCTTCCCTGCCCCGTCCGGCACATCCCCGTAAAGGCCCCGTTCCTCCAAAGCCTTCCAAAGCTGGGGCTTTGCCTGGGCGCGTTCGTTGTCCGCCCTGGCCTGGGGGCCGGACAGGGCCTGATATAATTTATTCAGGTGCTGGGGCCGGATGTCCCGCAGGCGCATGGGGCCTAAGGTGGGCAGCACCCGCTCCAGGTTCTGCCTGTAATGCACTTCCGTCAGGTGTTTCATGCCCATGCTGGCCTTCCAGTTCAGCACATACTCGGCATAGTCCCCGAAGGTTTCCCTGCCGTCAGCCACAGCCCCCTGCCTGCACCGCTGCTCAAATAAAACTGCCTGCCGCTGGGCCTCCCGGCGGGCGCGCTTTTCCCCCCAGCCCTCCGGCACCTTCCAGGTGCTGGCATAGGGTGTAAGCTGCTTCCCGGTGCCTGGATCCCGTCCCCGGTAAACCCTGATGCTGTAAGATATAACCCGGCCCTCTTTGTTCCTTCTTGCCTGCACGTTTGCCATGCGCTTTGCTCCCCTTTCCACATGAAATTTCCCTCATCCCTTTAGGAAGCCCCCTCCCGCAAGCAGGCGGCTTGCCTCCAGGTACGTTTGCTATATACTATAGGATAGCAGGATTTGTGGAAATATGGTAGCCCTTGCTTTTCAGTACACAATATGCAGTTTCCGCATACGAAAAATGAATGGTCTGTCCGGTCAAGGGCATGTCTCCAAAAAGAAAAAACCACCGCCTGGGTATCCCCCAGACAGTGGTTTCCATATTGTGTTTTGCGCTGTTTTCCGCTTTAGGCCGCTTCGCCCTTCCGCACCACATAGTTTGCGGTGCTTAAAAGGTCTTCCGGCAGTTCCCCTTCAAAGCTTTCCAGGGCAGCCTGGTTTATCCAGGCCTGCCAAGAGTCAAAGAAGTGTACGGGCATTTGGGAAACCTGGGTGCCCACCATGATTTGCACCGCCATGTCCGCGGCCTTGTTGCCCACTTCCTCATAGTCCGCTCCCAAAGAGGCCAATGCCCCGTTTTGCACCAGGGTATCGCTGCCTGCAAGCCAGGGCTTTTTCGCCTGTGCGGCGGCTTCCTGTATCTTTCCGGCGGCGGCGGTTGTCACCCCGTCCCCAGGGGTGAAAAGCACATCTGCCTGTCCGCACAGTTCCTGGGCGGCAGACGCCGCCCCCTCCGCGCTGACAGCAGTGGCCACATGGGTGTCAATCCCCACCTGCCGGCAGTAATCCTGAATGGCCTTGGCTGCGGCCTCCGCGTTTTTATCCTCCGAGCTGTACAGAAGGCCAATGCTTTTAAGGCCCGGCTTTATCTTCTGCATAAACTCTACAGACTGCTGCCCGGACACCCGGTCGGATACGCCGGTCACGCCCCGTTCCGGCTTGCTGAGGTTTTTAATGCCCAGGGTGGGGGACGGATCGTTCACCCCGGCAAACAGCACCTTCACGCCGCTGCTGCCTACCGCCTCGGTGGCCGCCTTGGCAGCAGGAGCGCCCACCGCCACAATCATGTCCACCTTATCCCGGGCAAACTGCTTGCAGATATCCGCCGCTTTTCCCTCGTCCTCTCCGGCGTTCTGATAATCCAGTTCCACCTTTACCTCGTCATAACCCCACTCGTCCAGGCGGCTCATAAAGGATTCCCGCATGGTGTCCAAAGGGGCATAGCTGCCGCACTGCACCAGCCCGATTTTATAAGGCCCCGCCTCTTCCCCTGTTTCTACAGCGGAAGCTTCCTCCTTGGGCGGCGCCTCCTCCTTTTTGCTGCATCCAAAGAGCATCCCCGCCAGCAGCAGGGCGCCCAGCAGCAGGCATACCGCTTTTTTTCATCTGCGCTCTCCTTTCTCAACCCGCAGAAGCCGCACCAACAGGCTATAGCACAATCCTATTGGCGCAGCTTCCTGCTTCTCCCTTTTTCAGTGCGGCGCGGTTTCAAAAAAGCAGCCTGCTTCTTTCAAACCCGCCCTTTCCTATAGCTTCCCTCAAACCGGGCCGTTTAGTCAACTATTGCCCCGTAAAACCGCAGGCTTTCCAGCAGGGCCGGAAACTCGCTGCCTCGCACAAGGCCGTTAAATTCCCCGTTCAGAGTGCAGGCGTACCTGTCCTGCCCTTCCACAGCGTAAAAACACACGGTGTCCCCGCTTCCGTTTTTATACTGGTACTCCACCTGGAAAGCAGGCGTTCCTTCGCAGGGAGCCTCCTCCAGGGAGAACACTGCCAAAGCCGTAAGCTTCTGGAAAAAGGCAGCATAGTCCTCATAGCTGGTTTCCCGCCCGCCGGGAATTTTCACAGTGCTTTCCCCGTCCTGGGAGTCTATGGTAAAATGATACACCATATCCCCGTCTACGGTCAAGGACATTTCTTCCACATCTGCAATATTTGCCAGGCAAATGGTGCCTTTGCGCAGATCCATGGGGTCTGCTTCCGCCCAGGCGCTCACCTTGGCGTTCCCAACCTTGTACACAATGCTCTGGCCCTCCAGCATAACAAAGCGGTTTCCGTCCCCATCCTTCCCGCTTGCCGCCAGGGCCATTTCCTGGTTATTCATATTAAAAGACACCCGGGCGGCAGGCTTATCCAGGCCAAAGCCGACCAAGTCCCCCTCCTGCACGTCCACAGCCTCCACTGTGTCCGCGCTGAGGCTTTTCAGGGCGCTCACCAAATTATCGCAGGCCGCTGTGCCCGATTCCGCCACCACAGGGGAAGTGAGCAGATAGCCGTTTAGGCGGCTTTTCTCCACATATTCCAGGGAAATGGGCTGGGGGAAATCCTCCCCTGTGATTTCCAGGCTGAAGATGGTGTCGGGCATGGTGTCCACTGTGGCTTCCCCGTTTTCATCTATGCCGTCCATAGTCCAGTCCGCTATGCTGTAAACCTCCCGGCTTACGCAGTCCAGGGCAGTGCCCGCAAACACGTCTGACAGGGCGGACACCATATATACCTTGCCTTCCCGCAGGATGTACTGCCCGGTGGTGCCGCTTTGGGAGGTGATGCCCAGGGAAAGCACCAGCGGCTCCCCATTTTTCCGGTTCACTGTCACCTTCCCGGCCTGACCGTCCTCCAGGCCATACTGGGCCAAGTCTTCCTGCTCTCCCAGAGAGCGGCTGGCTGTCAGGGAAAGCACCTCCCCGGCGGCGTTCTGCAGCCGGGCCTTGTCCAGGCTGTAGCTTTCCAGGCCTTTTATGGTGTAGGTATAGGCAGCTTCCGCCATGCTGCTCTCCGCCTCCCCTGTTTCTTCCGGGGGGACGGGCACAATTTCAAAGCTGCCCTGGCTGTTCTCCACCAGAATGGAGGCAAGATCTTCCTCCTCTATCTGAACCAGGGTTTCCTTTGGCTCCTCCGAGGCTGCCGGGGAAGAACCTTCTCCTTCCCCGCCGCTTTCTGCCGGGAACAGCAGCAGGCAGGCCGCCGCCCCTCCCAGCACCACCAGCACAGCCAGCATAATCAGAAGGCTTTTCACCGATTTTTTCATGGGCTTACAGATGCCTCCTCTTTAAGAAGATCGCCAGCCCCGCGATGAGGATAAGCAGGGGCAGGCCCACTGTAAACACGCCCAGCCCCAACAGGGTGGCGGTGCTGCGGGAGCATGTCACGTCCATCACATTGGTCTGGACAGCGCTTGCCTGCACGGTAACAGCGCTGTCATCCGAGCCTGCCGCATACTGCAAAAGGTCGGTGATATAGTCCCGGTTGCCAAAGGCTGTGGCCTCCAGGAAGCTGTCGGTAAACACATAGGAGGAGCCGAACACAATCACATGGCGCAGGCTCTCTTTTCCGTTTACCTCCAGGGTTTTCGTGGCCATAGCCGCCACTGCCCACTGGGCGGTTTCCGGGTTCTCCGCCTCTGCCTGGGTGGTGCTTTCCGTAATGATATAGGCGCTGTTGCCTGTCTCCCACAAGGCCCGGGTGGTAATGTCCCCGTTGGAATCAAAGGCAAAGGACAGGGGCGCGCTGCTGGGAGCCAGCAAACGGTTGTAAGAATTGCCGTCCAGGGCAGTGCCTCCGGCAGGATCCACCAGCACATAGCTGGCGTTTGCCGCTGCCATGCGGCCCGCGTCGCTTTCCGCCACAACCCCCTGATGCACCTCAATGCCCCACTCTTCTAAAAACCCGGTAAGCCGGGGCAGCTCCCTCTGGGTGGGATGGCAGGTGGCAAGCACAGCCACAGGCTCTTCCCGTTCCGGGTTGTTCAGGAAATCCTGCACCTTCTGGATCTCCTCCTGGGTATAGTCGTTGCTGGGGGTGGGGATCATCAGCACCTGGGTGTCTGCCGGGATGTCCTCCGTCAGGATGTCCACCTCCTGCACAGAGAAGTTCTGGCTTTCCATCAGATCGGTAAACACCCCCAGGTTCTCGCTGTAAAGCAGTTCCCCATGGCCTGTGCAGACTGTAAGCACCGGCACCTTCTCCAGGTTCACCAGTTCTAAAGCCCCTGCCAGGGCGCTGTCGGCCTTGGTATAGGTCTGGGCGCCGCCGGTCATCTGGTCTTGCTGCATGTCAAAGAGATCGTACACCGAAAGAATCTTGTGGCGCTTCTCTGTCCGCACCAGCACCATGCCGTTTGTCAGGCTTTCGTCGGCATATTCCGCCATCAGCGCGGGGCTGGTGTCCGGATCTACAAACTCCACCTTGATATGGGAGTTTGCCTCCTGAAGCCTTTCGGCAAGGTTTGCCACCTGGCTGTATTGAAAGCCGTAGTTGGCGTAAAGCAGATCCTTGCGGTAGGCATCCTCCTTGCCCACCAGATAAATCTCTGTGTCCGCTGTGATGCCCTTGGCGATTTCCTGGGCCTGATCTGACAGGGAGTGCAGCTTCTGGGCAGTCAGATCAATATCCATGGAAGGGAAGCGCTGGGTCAGGGCCGTCACGATAATATTTAGCGCCACAATGATGGCGATAAACACCACGCTTAAAAGGGTGGCCATGCCCCCCCGCTTCCAGCCATTGCCGCGAAGCTTCCTGTCCGGCTTCTTTTCCGCCGGGGCAATATTCTCTGTCACAGCGGCTTCCACTGGGGCGGTATTCTCTGGCTGGGCGGCTTCCGGCTGTACTTCTGCCTCTGGGGCGCCCAGCAAATCCTTATTCTGATCTGTATTGTTCACGATGTTCCCATCTTCCTTTCTGTAGCTTAATGCCTGTCTGGCCTTATGACGCCCAGCGGCGGCTCTCCAAACGGCGGGCGGTTAAAAAGACAAACACTGCCATAACGCTGAGGAAAAACACCGCGGCGGAAATGCTGAACATGCCCTGGGTGAAGGTTTCATACCGGGTGTTAAAGGATATCCACTGGATAATGGCGCTCACTGCCGCATTCGATACGGAGGAGGCCAGCATGTCGATATACATCAGGAACACAGACACCGCGAAGGTGCCGATGGCCGCGATAATCTGGCTTACCGTCAGGCTGGAGATGAACACGCCAATGGCTATCATGGCCCCGCCATACAGCAGGGTGCCCAGATAATTGCCCAGGATTTCCCCCCAGGCAGGGCTTGCGAAGAAGTTCATCACAGCGGCGGGCAGCAGGCCCAGGGTGGAGGCTGTGAAGAACACAAAGAAGCAGGCTAAAAACTTTCCCAGGGCAATGGCTGTCACCCCTACAGGGGCGGTGAGCAGGGCCTGGTCGGTTTTGTTTTTTTGGTCGTCAGACATGCTGCGCATGGTGATGATGGGAATGACCATCATGGAAAAAGAGAACATCACCCCGTATACGGAGGAAATGTAGCTGGAGGATCCCATCATCATCACCAGATAATAATAGTATCCGTACAGCGCCAGCAGCGCCGCCACGCACACATATCCTATAGGGGAACTGAAGTAGGAGCGTATCTCTCGTTTGCATATGGCTTTCACTTTCTCGCTTCCTTTCAGGAATTTCCGGGGAAAACCTGCGCCCGCCGGAAAATCAATTGTGAATAAACTGTTAATAATGGTAATTCTGGGGAAAAAACAGGGAAAAACCTGCTGTTTTGTAACCTATTTGTAATTTGATTGCATGTATGTCATTTTTGGAAAGGATCCGTTCCCTTACTCGGCTGAGGCGTCCTCCCCTGGGGCTTCTTCCCCTTCCTCCGGCTCCTCTCCAGCCTCCTCCAAGGCAGGCTCTTCCGGAACCGCTTCCCCGTCCTCCGCGGCATGTGCCTCGTCAGAGCTGGTAAGCTGCAGGAACAGATCCTCCAGCGTCAAGTCGGAATTTTTCAGGGCCAGCAGGGGCCAGTTTTTCCCAGCCAAAAGGCTGAAGAGATCCCGGCGCAGGTCATAATCCTGCCGGGCCTCCACGCTAATCTCAAACACCCCAGGCTCCTTTTCTCCCAGGGAGACGGCCTCCTGCACATGCTCCAGCCTGCCGATTTCTGCCAGCAGCTCCTGCTCCGGGCCTTCTGCCCGCAGGATCAGGCGGTGATCCTGGGAGAGATCGTGGGCCAGGGTGTCTGTGGCGCCGTCGGCCACCAGGCGGCCGTTGTTGACAACGATAATACGCTGGCACACGGCCTGCACCTCCGGCAGGATATGGGAGCTTAAAATGACGGTGTGGTTCTCCCCCAGGCGCTTTATCAGGGTGCGGATTTCGATAATCTGCTTAGGGTCAAGGCCCACAGTAGGCTCATCCAGTATCAGCACAGGGGGATTGCCGATGAGGGCCTGGGCAATGCCAACCCGCTGCTTATAGCCTTTGGAAAGGTTGCCGATAAGCCGCCCGTACACCTCCTCAATGCGCACCAGGCCGCATATTTCCCGCAGGTGCTGCTCCTTTGGCAGCTTCACCTTTTTCAGCTCATACATAAACTCCAGGTATTCCTTTACCGTCATATCCTGGTAAAGGGGGGGCTGCTCCGGCAGATAGCCAATAAGCTTCTTCACCTCGCCCGGCTCGTCCAAAATGCTTTTGCCGAACACCGTCACTTCTCCCGCTGTGGCGGAAAGATACCCTGTGATGATATTCATGGTGGTGGACTTCCCCGCGCCGTTTGGCCCCAGGAAGCCCACGATGGAGCCTTCCTCAATGGTAAAGCTTACATTGTCCAGGGCCAGGTTCCCCCCGTACCGCTTTGTGAGGTTTTTTACCTCTACCATATGTCCTGATTCCTCCTGTCTTGATATTGTCCTGCCGGCTCTAAGGCCGTGGGACTCTTCTCGCCTGCCGACTCGGTCGGCTCGGAGCGGTTGCCACTGGCAACCCTCGCCCCAAACCCTGCAACCCTTTTTTGAAAAAAAGGGTTGATCGAAAAAACTAATTTCTGTATTTTGAGATACAGCGTTTACATAATAACGCAAACAGGGCGGGTTTGCAAGCCTCAGGCCGCGCCAGTTGTTATTTTACCCGGATAATGTGAATATTACGTGAAATCCTGGTGATTCTTTCCTGCCAGAAGCAGCCGCGTGCCCGGGCAGGGAAAGATTTGCGGCTTTCCCTTGACGGGGCGGCCCCCAGCGCTTACAATATGGATAGAATAAACACGGAAAGGGGATTGCCTGTATGGCAGACATTCAGGCCTTTAAGGCTTTGCGGTACGACTTGGAAAAGGCGGGGAAAATTGAGGAGCTGACCTGCCCTCCCTATGATATTATCAGCGAGGAACAGCGGCAGGCATTTTTAGGCCGCAACCCGCAAAACGTTATCCGGCTGGAGCTGCCCCGGGACGGCGAAAGCCCTGACGGGCCATATGCTTCTGCCGGACGCACCCTGGCCCAGTGGCTGGAGGAGGGCGTTCTCCGGCAGGACATGGAGGAGGGCGTGTATATCTATGAAGAGGAGTTCCTTTCCCAGGTGGATAAGGGAGAAAGGAAGGCTTTGCGGGGGCTTATCTGCCTGGTGCGGCTGGAGGAGTTTTCCGCCGGGGTGGTGCTGCCCCACGAGGAAACCCTCAGCAAGGCAAAGCAGGACCGCTTCCAACTGATGCAGGCAACAGGCTGTAATTTCAGCCAGATTTACTCCCTCTATCAGGACGAGGGCCATACCACCCGTCAGCGCCTGGACAATCTGGCGGCAGGCACAGCCCCCCGGTACAGCTTTTCCGACGGCCTGGTGACCCACCGCCTGTGGGTGGTAAATGATCCAGTGGCTATACAGGCCTTGCAGGAGGACTTTGCCTCCCGAAAGCTCTACATTGCCGACGGGCACCACCGCTATGAGACTGCCCTCAACTACCGGAACTGGCTGCGGGAGCAGGACGCCTATTGCCCGGGAGCAGACTATGTGATGACGATGCTGGTGGATATGGGGGATCCGGGGCTGGTGGTGTTCCCCACCCACAGGCTTGTGCGGGGGCTGGAGGGACTTTCCGGCCACGACCTGATGGTTTCCTGCGAAGAGCACTTCCTGGTGGAGATGCAGGAGGGGCAGCAGGCCGCGGAAGAAAAGCTTTCCCAAGCATATGAGGAGGGGAAGCATGCCTTTGCTTTCTATGACGGGCAGAAGTGGCTGACCATCACGTTAAAGGACGAGGCCCTGCTGGACGAAATCCTGCCCCATTTGAGCACCGCCTCCCGCCGGCTGGATGTGACTATCCTCCACACCCTGGTGCTGGAGCGGCTTTTGGGCATTGACAAGGAGAACATGGCAAGCCAGAAAAACCTTACCTACACCCGGTCTGCCGGGGAAGCGGTGGCTTCTGTGGACGCTGGGGAGAGCAACTGCTGCTTCCTTTTGAATCCTACCCGGGTGGAGGAAATCGGCCAGGTGGCGGCAAAGGGGGAGAAGATGCCCCAGAAGTCTACCTATTTCTATCCCAAGCTGATCACCGGGCTGGTGATGAACAAGTTCGCGTAAATGCCTCCGGAGGCCTAAGAAACTTTTTACAAAAAGTTTCTTAGGAATCTTCAAAAAATTTTATGTTACAGATACGGGAGAAAGCCTATGAAGCTGTATGAAAAGACACTATCGGAAAAGGAAATGTTCCGGGGGCGGATTATCCGCGTCCATGTGGACGATGTGGAGCTGGAAAACGGCCAGCCTGCCCTGCGGGAGGTGGTGGATCACCCCGGCGGGGTGAGCGTGTGCATTCTGACCGAGCAAAACGAGGTGATTTTTGTCCGGCAGTTCCGCTATCCCTATAAGCAAGTGCTGCTGGAACTGCCTGCCGGGAAGCTGGAGCCGGGAGAGGATCCCTTTGAGGCTGTGAAACGGGAGCAGCGGGAGGAAACCGGCACTGCCAGCGAAAACTACATCTCTTTGGGGCAGGTGTATCCCACCCCGGGCTACTGCGGGGAGATTATCCGCCTGTGGGCCTGCCGCACCCAAGGAGACGCGGAGGAGCTTTCTTTGGACGAGGACGAATTCCTCTGCACAGAGCGGGTACCCCTGGAAAAGGCGGTGGAGATGGTGTGCAGGAATGAGATCCCTGACGCGAAAACCCAAATTGGCATTTTGAAAACAGCCCGGCTGGTAGAGCAGGGGCTTTTGTAGGAGGCGTTTATGAAGAATAGACTGATGCGTACCTTTTTCGCGGCCTGGGGTCTTTGCCTGCTTTTAGCTGCCTGCCAGGGGACAGAGCAGCCGCCCGCATCTTCTGCCCCCTCTGTTGTGCCGTCTTCGTCGGAGGCCTCCCTGCCGCAAACGCCTGCAGAGCCTGCGCCTGATGTTACCTCCGCGCCCTCTTCCTGGCCTGGTTCCGTTTCCTCCCTGCCGTCAAACTTTGACGAGGTGTGGGCGGAGAATCCCATTGAAGCGGCGCTCCAGGAGGAGTTGGATTCAGCGAACAACTTTGATGACATTACCTGGGCCTATATCCATGCTACGGAAAAATGGGCGCGGCTGATTCCCATTGCTTTTGAGGACTGCCTCAGCCTGCTTTCCCCGGAGGATCAGGAGGCGTTCCAGGCGGATCAGGAAAAATGGAAAGCAGATTTGGACGAGAAGCTGCAATATCTGGAAGACAACCTGGATAAAATGGTTGAGGGAAATGAGGCTGCAGCGCGGGAGGCCTGCGAGCTGTATGAAGAGCGGGCCTACAGCCTGTGCAAGCGGAAATTCTGCGCCGACGGGGTGATGCCCTCCTTTGAGGAGGCAATGGAAGAGCCAGAGGCGGCGGGGTGAAAAGAGGAACATGTGTGCGGTTACTATAAGCACCATGGAGGCATGGGTGTATATGGCCCTAGAGACTGTTTTAAAAACAGACTCTAGGGATCTTCAAAAACTCTCATGTAAATAAAACGGCAGGGAACCGGGCGATGTGCGCCATAGTTCCCTGCCGCTTTATTCATATAGAAGGTTTTGGGGATTCTTAAGGGGTGTTTTCCTTAAAAACACCCCTTAAGCCGCCGGAGACGAAAGGCCTACTTCAAATTGAAGCGTTTGGTCTGCTCCCGGAGGATATTTACCTGCTGGAACAGCTCGGCGCTGACGGCAGCAGACTCCTCGCTGGAGGCGGAGTTGTTCTGCACAACCTGGGAAATCTGGCTGATACCCTCTGTGACCTGGGCAATGGACTCGGCCTCGCCCTGCACCGCTTCGGCTATCACGCTGATGGAACTGTTGGAATCCCGTACCAGTTCCAGGGTGGTCTGCAGGGTTTCGGACACTTCTTCCACAATCTGGCTGCCCCGCTGGGCGGCCTTAATGGAATTCTCAATAAGCTCCCGGGTGGCCTTTGCGGCTTGATCCGACTGGCCTGCCAGGGTACGCACCTCGCTGGACACCACCGCAAAGCCCTTGCCCGCAGATCCGGCCCGGGCAGCCTCCACAGCGGCGTTCAGGGCCAGGATATTGGTCTGGAAGGCGATATTCTCAATGGTGGAGATAATCTTGCCGATTTCCTGGGAAGCGGTGGTGATATCCTGCATAGCCGCCACCATCTGGCGGATCTGCTCGCTGCTCACGTTTACCTGCTCGCCAGTCTTGCGGGCATTTTCCATAGCAGTGGAGGCTGCTTCCACGTTCTGGGCCGCGCCCTTGGAGAGTTCGTCCAGGGTGGCGTAAAGCTCCTGCACAGCGCTTGCCTGCTCTGTGGCGCCCTGAGCCAGGGCCTGCGCCCCGCTGGAGAGATGCTCTGCGTTCTGGGAAACCTTGCCTTCAGCGTTGTTAATATTGGACATGGCGCTGGAAAGCTTGGTGGTGAAGCTGTCGATAGAATTTTCAATGGTGCTGAAATCACCCATATAGGGCATAGCTGTACCCACATTGAAGTTGCCGTCGGACAGTTCCCCCATAATGCGGTTAATATCCTCTACATACTCCTGTATGCGAGTCATGGATTTTTCCAAGGTGTCCGCCATAGCGCCCAGCTCGTTTTGGGATTTATATTCCAGGTTGATATCCAAACGGCCTTCCTGCAGGGGCTTGGTCTTTTCGCTGATTTTCAGGATGGGCTTTACTACATGCTTGAACACATACAGCACCAGGCTGATAAGGCAGGCCAAGGCCAGCACTACGCAGACGCAGGAAAGCACAAACAGCATCAGGATGGCATGCTTTACATCTTCCAGGGTTTCCTCGTCTATTTCAGTGGTGCGCTCCACTATCTGATCCAAATACCCCACCAGGCTGGTAAGGTTGCTCTGGATGGTTTCCTGATAATAGGCCTGGGCTTCTTCCGGGTTTTTAGCCAGCATATCCAGCACCACGCTGGCGGAGGCATGCAGTTCCTTATGCAAAGGCTCTATCTTTTTATGTAATTCCAGGATGGTGGGATCGTCCGTTCCCAGATCCCCATACAGCCACTGGCCCAGCACACAGGTGGTGGGATCCATGCTGCCCGTAAACTCTGTGCCCGCATACAGGGCGTTGCTCAGGTTTGCAGACCATTTGTAATGGGCCACCTCGGCTTTCTGCACCTGGTTCATTAGATCATTTGCCTGTATGCTTCCCTGCTGGGCATCCTGTATGCCCGCCAGGTTGACTACAATGACCACGCTAAACAGCAGCACTGCCAGCAACGTGGCAGACGCCTGCAAAATAACAGTCCTCTTAATGCTCTTTCCCATGTGCTTCCTTCCTCTCTTGGATAATGCCTGCGCCTCCCTAAAGGCAAGAGACGCTTGTAGAAACCATGCCAGCTGGGCGCGGTACAAATTTCCCGCGGCTCCTATGGGTACGGCTTCTTAAAACAGCTTTCTGGCTGTCCAAAAAACTGTTTGCACATTACACAATATATGTTCGGGCAATACTGACTCATTCTTCCGCAGCATGCCGGGCCGGAAATTTGCAGGCGGGGCTTACCGCTGCTTGAGACAGCAGTCCATAAATTGTGCGCTGTTGTTTTTAGTATAGCATAAATCTGCCGGGTTTTTCAACACCTTTCTCCACGTTCGTGGAAAAAAGGCTTATCTTGCATATGGAAGGGAAAAATCCTATTTCTTCCCCTATATCTGGTGATTTGAGGGAAAGCATTGCCAGACAAAACATCTTTTCTTCTTTCAATAGAACAGCGCCCGCTGAAAAGCAACGGCTTTCTCAGCGGGCGCCAGGCTCGTTTATGGCGTATTTTCAAAAAGGAAGGCTTTCCGGGAATTCCTCATTCTTCCTGCTGTCCGGCCTCTTCGGCTCCTTCCTCGGCGCTGCCGTCATCCTCGACTTCATCTGTGGCTTCGCCTTCCTCGTGAGGCGCCCGGGCCAGGGTTGCCACCCGGCTGCCCTCCTGGAGCTTCATCACCCGCACGCCCTTGCTGGGCCGGGCGCATACCCGGATGGAGGAGGCCATAATGCGGATAATGACCCCGTCCTCGGAGATGAGGATGACATCGTCCTCCAGGTCTACCACCCGGATAGAGGCCACGTCCCCGAAGCGGTCTACGTGGTAATTCAGCAGGCCCTTGCCGCCCCGCTTCTGGATGCGGTAGTTATCAGGGCTGGAGAGCCTGCCAAAGCCTGTTTCCGTCACGGTGAGCACATAGGCCCCTTCCCGCAGCACGGCCATGCCCACAATGCAGTCGCCATCTTTAAGCTGCATGACGCGCACGCCCCGTGCCAGACGGCTTAATTCCCGCACGTCCGTTTCCGCGAAGCGCAGGGCCATGCCCTTCTTTGTGGCCACCAGCAACTGGTCGCTGCCGCTGGTTACCCGCACCCAGCTTAGGGAATCCCCTTCGTCCAGATCGATGGCGATAAGCCCGGCTTTCCGGGCTGTGTCGTAAGCGGAAAGCTTTGTGCGCTTGACAACGCCGCATTTGGTGACCATCACCAGATACTTGTCCTCGTCAAAGCTTTCCACCCGTATCATGGAGGTGATTTTTTCATCCCCCTGCAGGGGCAGCAGGTTTTTTATATTCATGCCCCGGCTTACGCGGGAGCCTTCGGGGATCTCATAGCATTTCAGCCTGTATACCCGGCCCAGGCTGGAGAAGAAGAGCACATAGTCATGGCTGCCGGTGACGAACAGCTCTGTGGCCACATCCTCATCCCGGCGGTTCATGCCGGCAACACCCCGGCCCCCCCGCTTCTGGGTGCGGTAGGTATCCATTTTCTGGCGCTTCACATAGCCGTAATTGGTCATGGTGAGGACGCATTCCTCTACGGGGATTAAATCCTCAATGTCCACTTCCCCGCTGATAGCGGCGATTTCTGTACGGCGCTCGTCAGCGAAGCGCTTTTTCATGCTTTGGGCCTCGTCCTTGACAATGGCAAGACGGCGGGCCTCGCTTTGAAGGATCTCTAAGAAGTCCGCGATTTTCTCCTTCAAAGCCTTCAGCTCTTCCTCAATTTTCTCCCGTTCCAGGCCTGTGAGTCTGCCTAAGGGCATCTGCACAATGGCCTGTGTTTGGGGATCGTCTAAATCGAACCGCTCCATCAGGGCGGCCTTGCCCTCGGGGATGGACTTGGAATGGCGCAGGATGCTGACTACCTCGTCGATAAAGTCCAGGGCTACCATCAGGCCCTCCAGGATGTGTGCCCTGTCCTGGGCTTTTTTCAGGTCATACCGGGTGCGCCGGGTGATAACCTCCATCTGGAAGGAGATATATTCCTCCAGGATTTTCCGCAGGTTCAAAACCTCCGGCCTGCCGTTTACAATGGCGAGCATAATCACGCCAAAGGTGATCTGGAGCTGGGTGAGGGTGTACAGATGGTTTAAGACAATCTGGGGGGCGGCATCCCGCTTTACGTCAATGACAATGTGCATGCCGTTGCGGTCGGAATGATCGTCCACATTGGAAATGCCGTCGATGCGCTTTTCCTTTACCAAGTCCGCAATGCTTTCAATGAGCCGGGCCTTGTTCACCTGATAGGGCAGCTCTGTGACAATGATTTTCGAGCGCCCGGTCTTTTCGTTTTCCTCAATTTCCGCCCTGGCCCGCACAGCGATTTTGCCCCGGCCTGTGGCATAGGCCGCCCGGATGCCGGAGCGCCCCATGACAATGCCTCCTGTGGGGAAATCCGGCCCTTTGATGTGCTCCATCAAATCCTCCAAGGTGGCCTCCGGGTTGTCGATGAGGCAGCATACCCCGTCTATCACCTCGCCCATGTTGTGAGGCGGGATGTTGGTGGCCATGCCCACCGCAATGCCGGTGGAACCGTTTACCAGGATATTGGGGAAATGGCTGGGCAGCACAGCCGGCTCTTTCAGGCGGTCGTCATAGTTGGGATTAAAGTCTACGGTATCTTTGTCGATATCGTCCAGCATGGCAACGGAAAGCTTGTTCATCTTGGCTTCCGTATAACGGTAGGCCGCGGGGGGGTCGCCGTCTACGGAACCGAAGTTGCCATGGCCGTCCACCAGCATATACCGCATGGAGAAATCCTGGGCCAGGCGCACCATGGCATCGTATACGGAAGCGTCGCCATGGGGGTGATACCGCCCCAGCACAGCGCCTACGGTGTCGGCGCACTTGCGGTAGGGCTTTTCGGGCCACAGGGTATTTTCAAACATGGTGTAGAGGATGCGCCTGTGTACGGGCTTTAAGCCGTCCCGCACGTCGGGCAGGGCGCGCTGTACAATGACGGACATGGAATAATCCAAAAAGGACTGCTCCATCTCTTTTGTCAGGTTGACAGGTATAATCCGCCCGCTTTCCTGCTCCTGTTCCGGGGACATGGGGTTGTTTTCCTGATCCATTTATTCCTTCCTCTCCTGGTTGAGGCTCCGCCTCAAACTCCGCCAGGGAAACTTTTTGAAAAAAGCTTTCCCTGGACTCTTCAAAAACTTTATCTGTATATTCCACTCTGACTGAAATCGTGTCAACGGGAGCAGCCCGGAGAACGCGATGGCGCACGTGAGCTGCGGGAACTCTTCCCGCAGCGGGGGATACAGCCCACCAGTCCGCGTCTTAAACATCCCAATTAGCTTTTTGGGCGTTTTCGATGATGAAATCCCGGCGCGGCTCTACCTTGTCGCCCATGAGGATGGTGAAGATTTCATCTGCCTGGGCGGCGTCCTCCACCTCTACCCGGCGCATGGTGCGGTTTGCGGGATCCATGGTGGTTTCCCAAAGCTGGTCGGAGTCCATTTCGCCCAGGCCCTTGTAACGCTGGATTTCGTAATTGCCCCCCAGCTCCTCCATAATCTGATCCCGCTGGGGATCGGAGAAGGCATAATAATGCCGCTTGCCCTTGGTAATGCGGAACAGGGGGGGCTGTGCCAGGTACACATGGCCCTGCTCCACTAAGGGGCGCATGAAGCGGAAGAAGAAGGTGAGCAGCAGGGTGCGGATATGGGAGCCGTCCACGTCGGCATCGGCCATGATGATGATTTTCCCATACCGCAGCTTTGCAAGGTCAAAGTCCTCCCCAATGCCTGTGCCCAGGGCTGTGACCACAGGCATCAGCTTCTCGTTGCCGTACACCTTGTCCAGGCGGGCCTTTTCCACGTTGAGCATTTTTCCCCACAGGGGCAGGATGGCCTGGAACTTCCTGTCCCGCCCGCCTTTGGCGGAGCCTCCTGCGGAGTCGCCCTCCACGATATAGATTTCTGTTTCCTCCGGGTTGCGGGACTGGCAGTCCGCAAGCTTGCCGGGAAGGGAATTGTTTTCCAGTGCTGTTTTGCGCCGGGCTAAGTCCCGGGCCTTGCGGGCCGCTTCCCTGGCCCGGGAGGCTGTGAGGGCTTTATCAAAAATGGCCCGGGCTGTGGCGGGGTTTTCCTCCATATAGGTCATCATTTTTTCATAGACCATGGAGCTGACCAGCCCGCTGATTTCCGTGTTGCCCAGCTTGCCCTTTGTCTGGCCCTCAAACTGGGCCTCCTTCAGCTTCACGCTGATAACGCAGGTGAGGCCCTCCCGCACGTCCTCGCCGGAAAGGTTCTTGTCCGCCTCTTTGAGGATGTTGTACTTCCGGGCGTAATCGTTCATCACCCGGGTGAAAGCCCGCTTGAAGCCATCCTCGTGGGTGCCGCCGTCGGTGGTGCGGATATTATTGGCAAAGGAAAGGATGAACTCGTTGAAGCTGTCTGTATACTGCATGGCGATTTCCGCTGTGGAATTATTGTCCTGGGCCACAGCGCTGAAACGGATGACATCCGGATGGATGGTTTCCACAGCCTTTTTCTTATTGAGGTATTCCACAAAGGAACTGATGCCCCCCTCATAGAAATAGCTGTGCACCAGGGGATATTCCAGAGACTGCTCTTCCGGCATGCGCTCCTCCGGATTGCGCTCGTCCCGCAGTTCAATATTGATGCCGGCGTTCAGGAAAGCCTGCTCCCGTAGGCGGGTCTGGAGGGTGTCGTAGCTGTAGGTGGTGGTTTCCTTGAAAATTTCCGGGTCAGCCTGGAAGCAGATAATGGAGCCGCTTTTGCGCCCCTCCGGCGCGGGGCCTTTATTGATAAGCTCCGTAACAGCCGCGCCCCGTTCGAACCGCTGGTAATACACATTGCCCTCATGGACAACCTCTACCTCCAGCCACTGGGACAAGGCGTTTACCACAGAAGCGCCCACCCCATGGAGGCCGCCGGAAACCTTATAGCTGCCTCCGCCGAACTTGCCGCCTGCGTGAAGGATGGTGAACACCACAGTGACGGCGGGCAGGCCCGTTTTATGCTGCACGCCTACTGGGATGCCCCGGCCGTTGTCGGAAACATAGATGACGTTTCCCGGCAGGATGCGCACCTCAATTTTGTCGCAAAAGCCTGCCAGGGCCTCGTCTATGGCGTTGTCTACAATTTCATACACCAGATGGTGCAGGCCCCTGGGACCGGTGGAGCCGATATACATGCCCGGCCGCTTGCGCACAGCCTCCAGGCCTTCCAGCACCTGTATCTGGTCGCCGTCATAGGCTTTATCGGTTTTCGTCATGTCCGTCATTTCATTGATATCCAAAAGAGGCCCTCCCAATCTCAAACACTTGCGCCAGTTCCTTTTCCCCCAGGGCTTGTTATAGATTCCTGTGAAAAATGCGGGGAAAGGAACAATACCGGGCACAAAAGGCTGCTGTTTCATTTCTTTTTGTGCGAACCCTGTATCGCATGGTGATTTACATATATATTAGTATAGCAGGTTTTCACCTGTTTGTAAACAAATGTTGGCAAAAAAATGCCTCTGCAGGCCGCAAATTTCCCCTATAGGGGGCTTTTTCCGGTATGGCAGAGGTAAATCACATAAAAAAGCCTGACCCCGGCAAGAAGCCAGAGCAGGCCTTCTTTTTGATGCATTGTAAATGCATCCCCCAAGCAGGCGGCAAATCCACTTCTGCAGGGGAGAAGAATCAGCCGTCCTTGCGCTTTATCTCCTGAAGGCGGCGCTGGACATAGGCCGGATCGTCATACTTGGCGAAAAAGTCATCGGCAGCCCTGGGCGGCTCCTGGCCTAAGGCAGGCTGCGCGCTTTGCCTGGAGGGCTGCAGGGGCTGGGCTATAGGGGCTGCCTGCCGGGCCGGGCGGCTGACCGGCACAGGAGGCCGGATGGCGGCGGTGGCCTGGGGGCGGGGCGGCGCTGTCTGGGGACGCGCAGGGCGCTGGGGAGCAGTACCCTCTAACCGGCGGGAAAGGGGCTGCTGGGCTTCCGGCACAGGGGCGGGCCTTTGCCTGCTTTCAGGGCGGGGGGCAGGCCGCACAGGAGGCGGGGCAGGCTGCACCTGCTGGGGAGGATAATCCGCCCCGTCATAATATGCCCGGCCTGTTTGGGGCAGCGCGCCCGTACTGGAGGCTGGCTCTTTGGATCTGCCCCGCTTTTTCTTCTCCAGCTCTTCCCGGGAAACCTTTTTAATCACCGGCTTTGCCAGGTATACGAAGAAAACGCTGAACAGGAAGAAAAGGGCAAAGGGGATGAACACTTGCAGGGCTGTATCCAAGGTGATATCATTCAGCACGAATTTGTGGAAAAAATATACCGCGCCTCCGGCAAAAAGGGCCAGCAGGGCCACCACGTAAATCAGGGGGGACAGATAGATATTGGAGATGCCGCCGCAGCGGGGGCACTGGTATTCTCCCTGGCGCTTCAAGGACCATGTCCTGATAAGGTTCACCCGCTTCTTGCAATAAGGGCAGGTGGGTACACCGAAATACTGCATAGACCCGACTTCCTTTCTCCCGGCAGGACTTCCTCCCGCCATTTTTGCGCAAAAGCCGCCAAAATCAGCTTATACTGTCTATATTATAGCAAATGTCCCCTGTGCCGTCAAATGTTCCGTGGCCTTTGGGTTCCTTACAATTTTGAAATATGCAAGATATAGTATAGTCAGTATTCTTGCCCACAGGAATGGCGGCTATGCGGGAAAGCATTTGCAAAAAGGCAAGGGTTATGTGCTCTGGGCGGCGCTTCGTTTTTTCTCAATATTCCGCTTGACAAAGAAGAAGCAGATGAAGTCGAAGAGGGCGGCAAGGCCCCAGGTGACGGGGTAGGAGACATAGAGGTTCTGGAGGGTGGGGGCAGCGGCAAAGACGGTGAAAATCCACACTACCCGGAATCCGCACACAAAGGAGATGGTGATAACCATGGGAATGAGGGAGGCACCCATGCCCCGGAGCACGCCTACCATAGTCCCCATCAGGCCGCCGATAAACTGGAACATGCAGGTGATGCGCAGGCGGATAAGGCCGTACTCAATTACGGCGGGATCGGAGGAATAGATACCCAGAAGCTGGGGGCCGAACAGGTTCGCCGTAAGCCCTAAGACAAGGCCTGTGGCGGAGGCCATCAGCAGGCACAAAACCAGCACTCGGTTTACGCGCTTAGGCTTATTCGCCCCCAGGTTCTGGCCTGTGAAAGACAGGGCTGCCTGGGAGAAGGAATCCATGCCCATGCTGACAAAGCCCTCGATATTGGCCCCGGCGGTGTTTCCCGCCATGGCAACGGCCCCGAAGGAGTTGATGGAGGACTGGATGAGCACGTTGGAGATGGAGAAGGAGGCCCCTTGTATGCCGGCGGGCAGGCCAATTTTCATCATCTTCCAGAGCTTGTCTTTATAAATGCGCATTTCTTTTGGGAAGAGCTTGTAGTCTCCGTCTACCTTTACAAGGCACCAGAACACCAGCCCGGCAGACACAGCCTGGGAAATGGAGGTGGCTGCCGCCACGCCTGCCACCCCCATGTGCAGGACGATGACAAAAAACAGGTTCAGCAACACGTTGACTACCCCAGCCAGCATCAGGAAGTACAGGGGGCGCTGGGTATCCCCTACAGCCCGGAGGATGGCCGCGCCGAAGTTATAGAGCATTAAGACAGGCATACCTACGAAATAGATCCGCATGTAAAGCACAGCTTGATCCAGCACGTCTGCCGGAGTCTCCATCATTTCCAGCATGGGGCGGGCCAGGGCAATGCCTACGGCAATCAGCCCCACGCCGAACAGCAGGCTGGAAAAGACGGCTGTATGTACCGTTTCGTGGAGGCCCTTTTTGTCCCCCGCTCCGTAATACTGAGAGACAAGCACGTTTGCCCCTACGGAAATGCCCATAAACAGGGTGACAATCAGGTTGATTAAAGCGCCGGTGGATCCCACTGCCGCCAGGGCCTGGCTGCCCGCAAAGCGCCCCACCACCACAATGTCCGCGGCGTTGAACAGAAGCTGCAAAATGCCGGAGGCGGCAAGGGGCAGGGAAAAGCGGATGAGCTTTCCCAGGATGGGGCCGTTTGTCATGTCGATTTCATAGGAACGCCGGCGATGCCCAGGCATCAGGTTCAGTCGCATGGTTACAGTTCCACTCCCTTGAATTTTTGAAATGCCTTCATGGAGACAGAAATAGATTCCAACTCGTCAAGCTGGGTGGCGTCCTGCTCTAAAATAATATAGTCCAGGTTTGGGCAGGAGCGGGCCGCGCTGATATAATCCTGAATGGGCAGGACGCCTGTGCCGATTTCCGTAAAGCTCAAGGGGTTTTTGGTGCGCTGGAAAACCTCCCCGTCTATCTCTTTATCCCGGCTCACCAGGCCGTCATACATGCATAGAGGCTCCCCGGCATTTTTGGGGAAATCCTTCTGGTGCAGGAGGATGAGGCGGTCGTTATATTTACGCATGAAGGAGACGGGATCCTGCCCGCCTCTGGCAATCCAGTAGGTATCCATTTCCGCGTAGACCAGGCCGGGATCTGTGTTCTCCATGATAATATCGTACACCAGCTTATCCCCAAAGCGCTGGAACTCCTGATAATGGTTATGGTAATAATACCGCATGCCCCGCTCCTGGCACAGCTCGCCAATGCGGTTAAAGGTTTCACAGCGGCGCTTCAGGTAGTCCATATCCCCATAGGGGAAAAACTCTATATCACAGCCGATTTGGGTGCTGCCAAGCTCCGCGTGATAATCCAGCACTTCCTGAAGGTACTCCTCCCGCAGGGGATTTACATGGCAGCCCACAATCTGCAGGCCCAGCTCGTCCAGGGAACGTTTCAGCTCCCGGGCCGTTACCCCAAAGCCCACCCCGGGATCCCGCATGGCGTTATGGTTGGCGGCCTCGATGTAGCGGTAGCCTGTTTCCGCCACCTGGCGCAGCACCTCATAGGGCTTTTGGGCGATAGCATTTTTCACGGAATAAAGCTGAATACCAACTTTTAAAGACACTTTTTGACTCCTCCTTTATATTTTTTATCCTTTTCATCCTTTATCCTCAAAAAAACCGGCCTAGTATCCCAGATCCTCCCCCACCAGCACGACATGGATCCGCTCTGTTTTCTGCCAGCCCGTCACCACATAATGGCAGCACATGCGGGTTTCGGCGGCGCAGCCCTCTGCCATATCCCCCTTGCAGCCCACGCAGGTTCCCAACTGCTGGCAGGGGGTGCCCATGTTCTGGCGCAGGGCGTTGGGAGGGGCGGCGGTGGTTTTCACCCGCATAATGGCTTCGTCCACATTGCGGACAATCTTGTTGACACCTGCCACCACAACCACCTTTTTGGGGCCGTATATCATGGCGGCAACCCGGTTGCCCCGGCCGTCCACATTGTAAAGCTGGCCCTCCTCGGTGATAGCGTTGGCGCTGGTAAGGAACACATCGGCGCTGAAGGTTTTCTGGTAAACTTCCTCTGGGTTCATGGCTTCCCGGTCTAAAAACGTATATTTGCCGCTGAGCATTAAATCCCGGACGCCTGTTTCCCGCAGGGTTACGGTGCCGCCGCAGGAGATTATGTTTCCAGGCTCCATCATGCTTTCCACCAGCTTTACCGCATCCTCCTTTGTGGGGGCGTAAAAGGCGGGGATCCTGTTTTTTGCCAAAGCCTGCATTGTGCGCTGGATTTTCATCTGCACCATGGCCTGCTTGTTTTTATCCATTCCAGTTCTTCCTTTCATTCCTGAATGGCTGCATATACAGCTATGTTCTATTTTATTCCTATTTTCCCGGGAAATCAAGGCTTTACAAGGTTTATGCCGGGAATTGCTTATATCAATTTTGTTACCTTTCCCCTTTTTGGCGCAAAAAAGCGGGCCTGCTTTTCCGCAGGCCCGCTCAGGCAGCGCTTTTGGCTGTGCATACAAATTTTAATTGGCTTTAAACCCGGCAAAATCCAGGAACAATTGCTCTACCCGCTCCTTCTGGGCTGTGTTTTCTTCCTTTTTGCTGGTGTCTGTATAAATCATCAGGTATTTTCCATTGAGCACGGCAGGCACCTCGTTGTCCAGCACTGTGATTACACCCTTTTCCTGAACGCTGTCCAGGCAGGCCTTGCCCTTTTCATCCAGGTTGTCGGGATCGAATTCATAGAACTCCACCTGCACAGTGCTGCCGTTATAGGTGAACCTGTACCGCACGCCGGCGATGGCCCCGATCTCCTTATAGGACATCTCCACCGGATCCCCGGCAAAGGCCAGTCCCTCTGCCATATACTCGCATAGGCCTTCCAGGGTGTCCGGCCTGCCGATTTTGCTCATCTGGATCTGCCCGTCCTCAGGAAGCTCCAGCTTGGGCAGGCTCTGGCCTGTCCCGCCGCAGGCTGTAAGTCCCAGCAAAACCGCCACGGAAAGCAGAAGCCCGAAAATCTTTTTACACATTGCACACGTCCCCTTCCAAATTTTCCTGTATGATAACGGAAAAAGAAAACCCGGTACCCGCTTGTACAGGCCCGGTGTTTGTCTTTTTGTTTGGTGACCCGGACGAGAATCGAACTCGTGTTACCGCCGTGAAAGGGCGGTGTCTTAACCGCTTGACCACCGGGCCATATGGTAGCGGCAAATGGACTTGAACCATCGACACTTCGGGTATGAACCGAATGCTCTAGCCAGCTGAGCTATGCCGCCACATATGCGCCTTAACTTTTATAAGTCTAAGGCGCTATTTATTATAATACAAGATTCGATGCTTGTCAAGAGGTTTTTGCGTTTATTTGGCAAAATTTCTGAGGCAGGGGAGGTTTCGCAGCCTACGGGCTGCGCCCAAAGGGCTTTGCCCTTTGGAATCCCACAAACCCTTTTGAAAAAGCCGTTTGACCGGAAAACCAATTTTAAGGGCTTGCTTTTACGGGTTAAAGGAATAGTTGGGGGCTTCCTTTGTAATCTGGATATCGTGGGGATGGCTTTCTTTCAGGCCTGCCCCGGTGATGCGCACAAACTGGGCCTTATCGTGGAGCTCCTGGATATTGGCGCAGCCTGTGTAGCCCATGCCGGAGCGCAGGCCCCCCAGAAGCTGGAACACGGTATCCGCCAGCGGCCCCTTGTAGGGCACCCGGCCTTCCACGCCTTCAGGCACAAACTTCTTCTGTTCGCCCTGGAAGTACCGATCGCTGCTGCCCTTGCCCATAGCCCCCAGGCTGCCCATACCGCGGTACACCTTGAACTGCCTGCCCTGATACAGCTCATACTCGCCAGGGGCTTCTTTGCAGCCAGCCACCATGGATCCCAGCATAACCGCCGCGGCTCCTGCTGCCAGGGCCTTCACCAGATCGCCGCTGTACTTGATGCCGCCGTCCGCAATGACCGGAATGCCCTGCCTGCTGGCTTCCATCGCCGCGTCATATACGGCGGTAACCTGGGGCACGCCAATGCCTGCCACTACCCGGGTGGTACAGATGGATCCGGGGCCAATGCCTACCTTCACGCAGTCCGCGCCGGCGTCGATAAGGGCTTTGGCACCCTCTGCCGTTGCGATGTTTCCTGCCACCACCTGCAAATTGGGATACGCCTTTTTCACCTTGCTTACAGCCTGGATAACCCCGCTGTTGTGCCCATGGGCGGAATCCAACACCACCAGATCCACCTGGGCTTCTATCAGGGCTGCCACCCTGTCCAGCACGTCGGCTGTGGCTCCAATGGCCGCGCCGCACAGCAGCCTGCCGCTTGCGTCCCTGGCGGAATTGGGATACCGCACAGCCTTCTCAATATCTTTAATGGTGATAAGGCCCTTCAGGCGCATGTTCTCATCCACCAGGGGCAGCTTTTCAATGCGGTGCTCCCGGAGGATTTCCTGGGCCTGCTTTAAGGTGGTGCCTACCGGGGCGGTGACCAGCTTGCCCTTTGTCATCACATTCTTTACGGGCTGGTCGAAGTCGCTGTCCTCCATAAAGCGCATGTCCCGGTTGGTGATAATGCCCACAAGCTTGCCGTCCTCGCAGATGGGCACGCCGGAAATGCGGAAGTTCCCCATAATCTCGTCGGCTTCCCGCACCAGGTTGTCGGGAGAGAGGAAGAAGGGGTTTGCGATTACGCCGTTTTCCGAGCGCTTCACCCTGTCCACCTGGTCAGCCTGCCGGTCAATGGGCATGTTCTTGTGGATGACGCCCACGCCGCCCTCCCGGGCGATGGCAATAGCCATATCCGACTCCGTCACTGTGTCCATCGCCGCCGTCAGGATGGGGGCGTTGAGCTTGATTGTGCGGGTCAGTTGTGTAGAAAAATCCACCTCGCTGGGCAATACATGGGATTCTGCCGGGATAAGCAGAACATCGTCAAAGGTCAGGCCCTCTTTTGTGAACTTTTCCTGATACTCCATGTTCAGCATTTGCACACCTCTCTCTTTCTCATGAATTTCCTGGTTTTTTTCTTCCTCTCGGGCTTGTATTTAATTTATGATTATAGCATTTGCCCCTCTGCTTTGCAAGCTGTATTTTCCTTTTCCCCTGCCAAAAAATTCTGCCCTTTTTTCCGCTTTATTGGGGTTTTTCACCCGCCTGAAAAATACTTTCCCTTTTCCCCTATTATTTTTCAAAAACCCATTGACAGAACACGCGCTTTGCTATAATCTGTGCAAAGACTGAGGTGTATTATTTTATTTTTTACAGGACTAAAAGGAGGTCTATTCCTCATGAACCGTATCTTTTCCCGTCTTGGCCCCGCCGCCCGCCACTCTATCATCCTGCTGGGAGTAACCGGGCTTTTCTGGTTTGCCTGGGCCTTTGGCTGTTATCAGAGCGTTTACCTGCAGAGCGTGGGTTTCTCCGCGTCAAATTTAGGCGTGCTCAATGCCATCTCCTCTGCGGTCACCATTGCTTCCGTATCCTTCTGGGGCATGGTAAGCGATAAGTTTGGTTCTATCCGCAAGGTTCTTATCCTTGTCCTGGGGGTAGGCTCCACCCTGTATGCCCTGGTGCCCCTTATTCCTACAGGCCTGCCCTATTCCCCTCTGCTTTTTACCTGCTTCATTCCTGCCCTGAACTTTTTCCGCGGCTCTGTTGCCACCTTTGATGAAAACCTGCTGGTGCGAAACTGCAATGAGCTGCGCCTGAATTTCGGCGTGCTGCGGGGGCTTGGCTCTTTGCTGTTCACAGTGGGAAGCATATGGATTGCCGCTGTCCTGCCTAAGGTTGGGGTGCCTAACACCTTTTGGATAAGCGGACTTTTGATGATACCGGCTATTATTTGCGTGATTCTTGCCCGGGAGCCAAATTCCAGGCCCCGCCGGGGCAAAGCCGGGAAATCGGAAAAGGGCGGCATGAACCTGGGGGAACTCTTTAAGAACAAGGCTTATGTCTCTTTTCTTTTCTTTGCGCTTATCTTTTACATAGCTGCAAGCTGTGAAGGAAATTTCATCCCCTATTTTATGGGCGAAATTCATGTTTCCACTGAGCAGTATGGCATTATCCTGGCGCTCCGGGCTTTTATGGAGATCCCCTTCCTCTTATTTATGGTGCGCCTGCGCCAGCGGTTCCCACTGCGGGTGCTGGTGCTGGGGGCGCCGGTGCTGATGGCTTTGGAATGTTTGGGCTTTGGCACCTTTGCAGGTTCCCTGCCAGGGATGCTGCTGTGCTGCACTTTCTTCGGGCTGGGCAACGGCCTGTTTATCGGCTCCTCTTTAAACTATGTGTATGAGCTGGCCCCGGATCACCTGAAAGCCAGCGCCCAGGCTTTTTTCGCCTCTGTCTCCTCTGTGGCCGGTATCTTGGGGAATCTTCTGGGCGGCGTGGTGTTTGACGCTATTGGCGCGAAACCCTTCTATATAGCTGTGGGCTGTGCATACCTTGTAAGCTCCCTTATTTTCCTGTTGTCCTTCCGGCACAAAAAAGAAAAAAACGCGGCTGTGGCAAATTGACAAAACCGGGCACAAAAAGACAGGCGGCAGGGCCTGTCTTTTTGCTATACTAAAAGCGAAGCAGGAGGACAAAGGAGGGCAAGCTTATGGAATGGACAGAATGCCTGCGGGGCGCTATCGCCTACATGGAAAAGAACCTGCTGGAGGACATCGGCCCGGCGGACGTGGCGGAAGCGGTACACATTTCCCCTTTTTATCTCCAGCATGGCTTCCGCATGGTGACAGGCTATACCCTGGGGGAGTACTTGCGCTGCCGCAGGCTGTATCTGGCGGCGCTGGACATGCTTTCCGGCAGCGGTACGGTTTTGGAGGCCGCCTATAAATACGGCTATGATACCCCTGAAAGCTTCACCAAGGCTTTCACGCGCTTCCATGGCCTGCCGCCCTCCCAGGTGCGGAAAAATTCCAGGGCAATCAAGCCTTTCCTGCCTCTTACAGTAAAAATTGAAATACAAGGAGGAAACGAAATGGATTACAAGATTGAAAAGATGGACGGATTTGAGTTGATTGGCTTTATCCGGGAGTTCCAGCACGAAACGTCTTATGGGGAAATCCCTAAGTTCTGGGACGAGGTGATGGCGCTGGCATCCAGCTCTTCCCAGCATGAAACACAGAATGAGGTAGAGAAAGCTATATTTGACCACAAAATAGGGGAATTTGGCGCCTGCTTCCAGGGTTTTGCCGAGGGAAGGTTCTTCTACATGATTGGAGGGATATATAAGGGCGGGCCTGTGCCCCTGGGGATGGCTACCATCCATGTGCCTGCCGCGGACTGGGCAAAATTCCGCTGTGTTGGGCCGCTGCCCGGGGCTTTGCAATCTGTGAACACCAAGGTATTTTCCGAGTGGCTTCCCGGAAACCCGGACTATGAACCCTCTATGCCCATCAACCTGGAGTGGTATTCTATGGATTGCTGCCCTGATTCTTCTCCCAACGACTACGAAAGCGGCGTTTGGCTGCCTGTCCGGGCTAAGTGATCAGCCCTGCTGGGGGTGCTTAAGGCCGCGAGACTCTGTCTCGCACTCTGCAACTTTCTTGAAAGAAAGTTGATTAAGAACTTCCATAAAAATCCCCCTCAGGGCCTAAAGGCCCCAAGGGGGATTTTTATAAAGGTTTTTAGGTCAAGCCTTTTTCTCAAAAAGGCTTGTAGGGTGTGGGACGAAGTCCCACGATCTTAGACATCCCAGCAAAGCTGGTCACTTAATCTGGGACTGGCCACCCATATACATCTGGAGGGGCTGGGGGATTTTGACGGAGCCGTCGGCCTGGAGATTATTTTCCAGGAAAGCAATGAGCATACGGGGAGGCGTAACTACGGTGTTATTCAGGGTGTGGGCAAAATAATTGCCATCTTTTCCCTTAATGCGGATGCCCAGCCGTCGGGCCTGGGCATCTCCCAGGTTGGAACAGCTTCCCACCTCAAAATATTTTTTCTGCCGGGGGGACCAGGCTTCAATGTCCACGCTCTTTACCTTTAAATCTGCCAGATCGCCGGAGCAGCACTCCAGGGTGCGGACGGGGATATCCATGGAGCGGAACAGCTCTACTGTGTAGTTCCACATTTTTTCATACCATGCCATGCTGTCTTCGGGCTTGCACACCACGATCATTTCCTGCTTTTCAAACTGGTGTACCCGGTATACACCCCGTTCCTCAATACCATGAGCGCCTACCTCCTTGCGGAAGCAGGGGGAATAGCTGGTGAGGGTTTGGGGCAGGGCATCCTCTGGCAGGATGGTGTCGATGAATTTGCCTATCATGGAGTGCTCGCTGGTGCCGATGAGGTAGAGATCCTCCCCTTCTATCTTATACATCATATTTTCCATTTCCGCAAAGCTCATGACCCCTGTTACTACGTCGCTGCGGATCATAAAGGGAGGGATGCAGTAGGTGAAGCCCTTGCTGATCATGAAATCCCGGGCATAGGACAGCACAGCGGAATGGAGCCGGGCAATGTCTCCCATCAGGTAATAAAAACCGTTGCCGCTGGTTTTCCGGGCGCTGTCCAGGTCGATGCCGCTGAACTTTTCCATGATATCGGTATGGTAGGGGATTTCATAGTCCGGCACCACTGGATCGCCAAATTTTTCCAGCTCTACGTTTTCGCTGTCATCCCGGCCGATGGGAACGGAGCTGTCAATGATGTTGGGGATTACCAGCATGCGCTTGTGGATTTCTTCGCTCATCTGGGCTTCCTTTTCTTCCATTTCCTGCAGTTCCCCGGCAATGGCCTGCACCTTTTTCTTGGTTTCTTCGGCCTCCTCTTTTTTGCCCTGGCCCATCAGCTTGCCGATTTCCTTGCTGATAAGGTTGCGCTGCTGGCGAAGTTCATCGCCCCGGGCCTTGGAAGCCCGGAAGGCTGCGTCCAGTTCCAGCACCTCGTCTACTAAGGGCAGCTTGTCCTCCTGGAATTTCTTTCGCATGTTTTCTTTCACCAAATCCGGATCGGTGCGTACCAGTTTTATATCCAGCATTTTCTTTTCTCCTTTCCTCTTTTAAGACCTTGGGACTCCGTCCCAAACCCTGCAAGCTTTTTTGAAAAAAAGCTTGACCAAAAAACTGAGATTTGAGCTTTATTTATATTTGGTTATTCCTGGGATTCTTGCAGCTTTAAATCTGACAGGAGGTTCTTTAAATCCTCTTCCCCGTAAAATTCAATGGTCAGCATTCCTTTTTTCTTATTGCCCGCCACCTTTACCTTTCGGTTCAAGCACTGGCCTACTGCTAACTGGGCTTCTTCATAATACTGATTTTTCTTTACAGCAGGCGTTTTTTTGCTGGCAGGCTGTTCCTGCAGGCGCTTGGAAAGGTTTTCCAGCTCCCGTACAGAAGCGCCCTCCTTTGCTTTTTCCGCCCCCAGCCGCATGGCCTCCGGGGTTTTAAAGCTTAACAGCGTGCGGGCATGGCCTGCTGTGATTTCCCCTCTTTCCAGCATCTCCTGCACATCCTCCGGAAGGTTTAAAAGCCGCAGGGAATTTGTTACGGCAGGGCGGGATTTGCCTACGGTCTGGGAGACTTCCTCCTGGGTGAAACCCTGCACATCTATCAGGGTTTGATACCCTCTGGCTTCTTCCAGGGGGCTTAAGTCCTCCCGCTGCAGATTTTCAATCAGGGCAAAGAGCATTTCCTCCGCGTCTGTCATCTCCCGGATAACTGCCGGCACCTCGCTGATACCTGCCATCCGCGCTGCCCGCCAGCGGCGCTCGCCTGCCACGATGCGGTATCCCCCTGTGACCATGGGCCGCAGCAGCAGGGGCTGCAGCACCCCATGCTGGGCAATGGAATCTGCCAGCTCGGAAAGGGCTTCACTGTCAAACTCTTTTCTGGGCTGGTCCCGGTTTGGCTCTATCTCGCTGAGTTTTACGGCGACAGTGCCCTCGGCGCTCTCCGCTGTATTTTCCGCAAAGATTGTCTCAAAGCCCTTTCCCAGTCCCCTTTTTTTCATATGGCGAACCATCTCCTTTTCTCTTGGCATCCGGGCCAGCATTCTTACACCTTGCTCTTTATGATTTCCTGGGCCAACTCCCCGTAAGCTTTGGCGCCCCGGGAATTTTTATCATAGTACAGCACTGGCTGCCCAAAGCCCGGGGCCTCGGACAGACGGACGGCCCTGGGTATGACAGTTTTGAAAACCTTGCGGGGGAAGAATTTCTTCACTTCCTCCACCACCTGCTGGGTGAGGTTTAAGCGCCCGTCATACATGGTGAGCAGCACGCCTTCCAGCTCCAGGCGCTCGTTATACTGCCGCTTTACCCGGCGCACTGTGTTTATAAGCTGGGAAAGCCCTTCCAGAGCGTAAAACTCACACTGGATAGGAATGAGCACAGTGTCTGCACAGCTTAAGTCGTTGATAGTGATAAGGCCTAAAGAAGGAGGGCAGTCGATAATCACATAATCATATTCCCCCCGCACGCTGTCCAGGGCTTCCTTTAATTTGACCGCCCGGCTTTCCATGTTTGCAAGCTCCAGTTCCGCCGCAGCCAGATCCATGGTGGAGGGCAGAAGCCACAGGCCCTCGAATTCCGTCTGCACAATGGCGTCTTTAGCCTTTGCGCCGTTTATCATCACGTCATATATGCTTGCAGTGCAGTTCCGCTTATCCACGCCTACGCCGCTGGTGGAATTGCCCTGGGGGTCTGTATCTGCCAGCAGAACCTTTTTCTTCATACTTCCCAGCGCCGCCGCCAGATTTACGGCTGTGGTGGTTTTCCCCACGCCGCCCTTCTGGTTTGCCGCGCAAATAATCTTCCCCATGAAATGCCCCTTTCTTTTTGTGGCGGAAATTTCCCGTTCTCTTATGATACCACAATTTCCGCCATTTTGAAAGCCTGAAACTGGCTTTCTCCCTTATTTTTTTCAAAAATGTTTCATGTGAAACATGCAGGCGGCAAAAGAAATTTCCTGTTGTTTGCGGAGGGGCGCATAAGGAGTTTATAGTTAACGCAATTCAGAAGAGGTATTCTACCTCTTCTGAACCAGGCATCTGAGCCGCCTGGCTTAAAAATTGGGATGTACCAATTTTTAAGTGCGTTTACGATAAAAAAGCAAGAAAGCCGCGGCATTGCTGCCCCGGCCTTCTCTGTGGGAAATGAATAAGGGAATGGGTTAAACTTGTACTCTGGTTAATTTAGGAATGCGCACTGTACACTCGATGTACTCCTCGGTTTCCTTCTTTTCTGTGTGCGCCTGGATGCCCGCGGTTTTCATAGCGTCCACCGCGTGGTCGATGGTGTTGATAAAGAGCCGGATATCTTTTGCCACAAAGGTTCGCCTTGCTTTACCCTTTTGCTCTTTTGGCTTCATGGATTCCGCCACAAGGGCTTCTGTTTGGGAAACGTTCAGTCCCCTGGCAATAACCGTATGCAGGATTTTCCGCCTTATCTCTATATCGTCTATACGCAGCAGCGCCCTTGCGTGGCGCTCTGTCAGGTTGTTTGCAAGTATGTCATGCTGCTCCTCAGCGCTCAGCTTTAAAAGCCGCACCTTATTTGCCAGATATGACTGGCTCATACCCAGGCGCCTTGCGGCCTCCTCCTGGGTTATGTTCCACTCCCGCAAGAGGCTTGCAATGGCAGCGGCCTGCTCGAACATTTGCAAGTCCCGGCGCTGGACATTTTCCAGCAGGGCCAAAACCGCGCTGTCCTCTGGCTCGCAGTCCGCCAGGATAGCAGGGATTTCTTTTATCCCAGCCAGCTTGCAGGCGCGCAGCCGCCTTTCCCCCGCCACCAGATAATACGTGCCGTTTTCCCGGCGCACTGTCACCGGCTGCAAAAGGCCGTTTTCTATAATGCTCTGGGCCAGGCTTTTCAGTTCTTCTTCCTGGAACACCTTTCTGGGCTGGGAGGGGTTTGGCTGGATTTTGGCTGTAGGCAGTTTCATAAGCTTAAGCTTGTCCTTAAAAAACATCTGCCGCCCCCCTTTCGTGTCTTTATTCTATCACGAAAGACATGCATGGTTTGCTGAAAAATGTCGGCTGGAAAAAAATTACAGGTATTTTTTAAAGCCTTTTGCCTCTATAAAGCCCAGGGCATGATAAAACTTGTGGGCGCCTGCCCGTTCCAGGCCGGAGACAAGGATTTCATAGTGGCAGTCCATTTCCCTGCCCCAGCGTTCAATTTCTGCAAACATCTGCCTGCCCACGCCTTTTCCCTGATAGGCTTCCAGCACCGCCACATTCTCTATCAGCAGGATGGGCCTGCCGTCATCGCAGATATCTTCAAAAACCACTCCTAGCAGACTGCCGCAGAGAATGCCTGTTTCGGGGTCAAAGGCTGCCAGCAAGTATTTCTGGGGATCCTGCCGCAGCTTTTCTATTAATCTTGCCATCTTTTCCAGATTCGTGCTTTTCTCGCTGATAACCTGCATAACTTTATCCATTGCCTCTACGTCAGAAGCAACGGCTTCCCGCATACTACACTTCATGTTATTTGCCATTCTGATACAGGATTACGCATAAAGAAAACGAAAGGGCCTTTCTGCGTCCGGTATCAATCCTTTCCTTGTATTTTTAACACTGTCAAAAAATATGAATCTAGCTTACCTGATATTCCCCTTTACAAGGGATGTTTGGCAATGGTGCCGCCATGGCGGGGGTACCCTTTGGGAGTAAAGCTTTTTTTCTGCACTACAATTAAATTCCGCTCCCCGGCACCAAATTCTGTTACTGGCGCCAGCTTTACTTCATCACCACCTAGAATATCCAGGGCATTTTTGGCCGCCTCCAGCTCCTCCCCTGCTCCAGGGCCTTTCATGGCTATAAAAAAGCCTTTCATCTTCACCAGCGGCAGACAGTATTCGCAAAGCACTGGCAGATTGGCAACAGCCCGGGCCGTTGCAATATCAAATCCTTCCCGCAGCTTTTTATCCAGGCCCGCTTCCTCCGCACGTTTATGAATACGGGTGCTTGAAAGGCCCAGGGCTTTGCAAACTTCTTCCAGGAAAATTAAACGCTTATTTAAGCCGTCCAACAAGGTAAGCTGAATATCAGGCCGCATAATTTTCAAGGGGATGCCGGGAAATCCTGCCCCGGTACCTACGTCTATCACCTTTGCCCCTTGTTTGATGGAACATGCAGGCAACAGGCTTAAGCTGTCCAGAAAATGCTTTTCCACAATTTCTTTTGGTTCTGTAATAGCGGTCAGGTTTACTTTTTCGTTCCATTCCAGCAAAAGCTCCATATAACGCTGGAAGGCTTCAGCCTGCCTTTCTCCCAGCTTTATGCCCATGTCCTTTGCCCGTTGCCGCAGCAGACCCCGGATGTCTTCCGCCATGCTTTATTCCTCCCTTGCCTTTCTATTTTCAGATGCCAGCCAGATGAGCAGCACAGAAATATCTGCCGGGCTTACGCCAGAAATCCGACCTGCCTGCCCAATGTTCTCAGGCTGCACCTGATTCAGCTTTTCTACCGCTTCCAGGCGCAGGCCCTTTAAGCCGGCGTAATCCATATTCCTGGGCAGAGCTTTTTTCTCCAGCCGCCGCATTTCTTCAATGGAAGCCTTTTGCCTGCGGATATACCCTTCGTATTTCAACTCAATCTCCACATTTTCCAGCACAGCATAAGGCAGGCTGGGACGGGTTGGATCTACCGGCTCTAAATCCGCATAGGTGATTTGAGGCCTGCGCAGCAAATCCGCCAGGCGAACCCCCGTGGCGACAGGGGATGTTTCACGTGAAACAAGTATGCTGTTCAGGGCTTCGCTAGGCGGCAGGGTGGTGGAAAGGGCGCGCTTCAGCTCAGCCTTTTTCTGTTCCTGCTTTCTGGTAAAGCGTTTCCAGCGGTTGTCGGATATCAGGCCGATTTCCCGGCCTATAGGGGTTAGCCGCTCGTCAGCATTGTCCTGGCGCAGCACCAGACGGTATTCCGAACGGGAGGTCATCATCCGGTAGGGATCGCTTGCCCCTTTGGTGATTAAATCGTCAATCAGCGTGCCAATATAGGATCCGGCCCTGTCCAGTACTAGCCGATCCTTCCCCTGGAGTTTCCGAGCCGCGTTAATTCCTGCTACTAAGCCTTGGGCGGCAGCTTCCTCATAGCCGGAACTGCCGTTAAACTGCCCTGCCCCATAAAGGCCGGGAAATGCCCGGAACTCCAAAGACGCATCTAACTCTAAGGGATCGCAGCAGTCATACTCAATGGCATAAGCTGTGCGCATAATCTGCACCCGCTCCAAACCAGGGATAGTCTGATAAAAGGCCTGCTGGACTTCCTCAGGCAGGGAAGAACTCATGCCCTGCAAATACATTTCTTCTGTGTGCAGGCCGCAAGGCTCAATAAATAGCTGGTGGCGGGGCTTATCTGGGAAGCGCATGATTTTATCCTCAATGCTGGGGCAATACCGGGGGCCAATGCCTTCTATCATGCCCCCATAGAGAGGGGAACGCTGGATGTTTTCCAGGATAACCTGCTTTGTCCTGTCATTTGTCCAACTAATGTGGCAGACTGCCTTGTTTTGAAGCGGCTCTTCCGTATCATAGGAGAAGGGCGCCACTGGCTCGTCTCCAAACTGCACCTCCAGGCCGCTGAAATCAATGGAGGATCGCAGCACCCGGGCAGGAGTGCCCGTTTTAAACCTGCGCAGGGAAATCCCCAGCCTGCGCAGGGAATCGGGCAGAAAGGCAGCGGGAAACATGCCGTCGGGGCCGCTTTCATAGGACACCTCTCCCACAAAGATTTTACCGCCTAAAAAGGTGCCTGTGCAGAGGATGACAGCTCCCGCACGGTATACAGCCCCCAGCCGGGTGGTCAGCAGCCAGGCCTCCCCTTCCCGGCGCAGATCCACCACTTCTCCCTGCTTCAATCCCAGGTTTGGGCACTGCTCCAGTTTATGCTTCATAATTTGGGCATACTGGTTCCGGTCTATCTGGGCACGGAGCGAATGGACAGCCGGACCTTTACCCAGGTTCAGCATTCGGCTCTGTAAAGTGCAGGCGTCTGCCGTCCGGCCCATCTCCCCACCCAGAGCGTCTATTTCCCGCACCAAGTGCCCCTTTGCCGTACCGCCAATGCTAGGGTTGCAGGGGCAGTTTCCCACAGCGTCCAGGTTGATGGTGAATACTACTGTATGTGCCCCCAGCCGGGCGGCGGCAAGGCCCGCTTCGATTCCCGCGTGTCCTGCGCCCACAACTGCCACATCTATAGTCCCTGCCTCATAAGTCATAGCTGCGCCTCCTTTCCAAGGCAGTTTCAGCACCGTTATACTGCTGCCACTGCAAAACTTTTTCCCCCATAAGAAACCGCGTCACCAGGACGCAGCTTTTTGCCCCGCATAGTGCAGGTATCTCCATTTACCTCCACTTCGCCGCCCTGTATTACAAATTTAGCCTGGCCGCCTGTGTCTACCATGCCTGTCAGCTTTAAAAAGGAATCCAGGCGGATAAATTCTGTTGTTATCTGAATAGTTTCCAAATGTATCTTTCCTTTCTTTGAAAGCCGCGAGACGCTTCTCATCTGCCGGCCCGATAATTCATGGCAACAGCCCCGCACTCTGCAAATGCTTTTTCAAAAAAGTTGACTCTAAAACCCACTGCAAAAAAAGCGGCCCCAAAGGAGCCGCCTTTTTACAATCAATCGTTCTTCAAGCGCACTGGCAGCACCAGAAACAAGAAGCTTTCCCCTTCTTTTGGCATAACTTTCATAGGGCTTAAAGGCCCGCTTAACTGCACCCGCACCTCGTCGCACTCTGTATTGCGCAGTGCGTCCAGCAGATAACGGTTATTAAAGCCGATTTCCACATCGTCTCCGGTTAGGTTTACCTCCAACTGGTCGCTTGCCCGGCCCATGGAGGTTGTACACAACAGCTTGATTTCATTTTGGGAGAACATACAACGGATTGGGCTTTTCAGCCTGTCTGTAATTAAAAGGGAAACACGCTCCACGCTCTCAATGGCCTCCCGGGTGCGCATGACCACCTCGGTTTTGCCATCTGCGGGAATAGCCGCTTTGTAATTTAGAAATTCCCCTTCCAGCAGGCTGGATATAACAGTGTAGTGATCAGCGTTGAATAAAATATGCCTGCTGCCCACAGAGATGGAGACAGATTCCTCCGCGTCCTTTAAAAGCCGCAAAAGCTCGGAAAGGGTTTTCCCTGGCACCACAAAGGAAAGATCTGCGTCAAAATCCACCTGCTCTGTGCGCTTGGCTAAGCGGTAGCCGTCTACAGACACTACGTCCAGCCTGCCGCCCTCCAGGCTGAACAGGCTTCCCTGGTGGATAGGTTTAGCATCGCTTTCTGCTACGGCAAACACAGTTTGCCGGATCATGCTTTTCAGCACATGAGCGGGAAGCTGAATGGCAGTGGCGTCTGTCAGCTTGGGGAGTTCTGGAAATTCCACAGCAGGAATGCCGATAATGGAAAACAAGCTGTAACCGCTTTCAATGGAAGCCATGTTTTTCTCGTCTACGGCTACTGTAATAGAATCATCTGGGGTGCGGCGCACAATATCGGAAAATATCTTGGCACTGAGCACAGACTTTCCTGGTTCTTCTACCTGGGCGGGAATGGTAGTGGTGATGCCCAGCTCTAAATCATAAGCGCAAAGCTCCAGCTCCCCTTCTCCGGCAGAGAGCAGAATGCCCTCTAAGGCTGGAATGGAGGTTTTCGTGGAGACTGCCCGCTGAATGTTGGATACAGCTTCTGTGATGTGGCTTTTCTGTACGGTAAATTTCATAAACGCATAGCCCTTCTCTCTATAATAAAATTTCATTGCCTGTTTTTATCCAGAAACAGCATTCCGCCCTTTCATATAAGCCTACCCGGCAGTTTTCCACTTGAAGTCCTTTTCCCGCTGCAGGAAGGAAATCCCTTCTCTTATTCTTTCTTTATATGTGTAGATTTAGAAGTAATAGTAGGGGCTGTGGAAAAGTGGAAAAAGGGAAAATTTGGCATGACAGCGCGGTTTGCCCTCTCAAGATTTTCCAAAAGCCTATGTGGAATGATTTTGCGGCTTGTGGAAAGGGAGAGTTCTTTTCCACGGCCTGTTTATACGCTGTTAGTGGAATGTGGTGGAAAATGTGGAAAAGCTTGTCCCGGCTTTTTGGGATTGTGGAAAGTTTTCCAGGGGGCAGGAAGCCTTATCCGGATGGGATTCTTAAGAAAATGATTCTCTATAAGCGGGTTCCAAGGGGGCCTTGGCCACCGGAGGCCTCCTAGCGGCTGCGGATATTCTTAATGATATCGTCTACTGTGTCCCGGGTGCGGGGATCCCGCTCCAGCTTTGACTCCATCTGGCGCAGGGCATATACAATAGTAGAGTGATCCCGCCCGCCAAAGGTCTGGCCGATTTCCACCATGGACATCTGGGTAATTTCCCGCACAATATAAATGGAAACCTGCCGGGCAGTGGAAATCACAGAATTGCGCTTTTGGGAGCGGATGTCCTCCGGGGCTACCAGATAGGTGCGGGCTACCTCTTCAATAATCTTGTCCACTGTGACAGGGGTGGGCTGGCTGTTGTTCATAATGTCGCTGATGGCCGACTGGGCTGTAGCCACATTGATTGGCTTGTTTTCCAGCAGGTGGAAGGCCCGCAGCTTCTTAACCGCCCCTTCTAACTGGCGCACATTGCTTTTCAGGCGGTTGGCAATATATTCGCTGACATTTTCCGGAATGGTGAAATCCATGGAGGCGGCTTTCCTGTTGATAATGCTGATCCTTGTCTCGTAGTCCGGCGGCTGGATATCTGCCGTCAAGCCCCACTCAAAGCGGGTTTTCAGCCTGTCCTCCAGGGTAGCAATGTCCTTAGGGGGCCTGTCCGAGGTGAGGATAATCTGCTTTTTCGCCTCGTGCAGGGTGTTGAAGGTGTGGAAGAATTCCTCCTGGGTGGAGTTTTTCCCAGCAATAAACTGCACGTCGTCTATCAGCAGCAGATCCGCACTGCGGTATTTGGCCCGCAGGGCAGCAGTGGTGCCCCGGGCAATGGCGTCTATAATTTCATTTGTGAAATCCTCGCTTTTGACATACACCACGCTGCGATCCGGGAAGTTCCGCATAAACTCCTTGGAGACAGCGGAAAGCAGGTGGGTTTTCCCCAGGCCGGAGTTCCCGTAAATAAAGAGGGGATTGTACAGGAGGGCAGGCTTTGCCGCCACAGCCTGACAGGCCGCGTGGGCAAAACGATTGGACGGGCCTACCACAAAGGTGTCGAAGGTCAGCTCATAGCTGTCATCATCCGGCGCCGGGGTTTCCTGTTTTGCAGGAGCGTCTGCCTGGGGCACCACCAGGGAAAGCTGGATAGGCGCGCCGAAAACGGACTCAAAGGCCCTGTTCAGCACATCCGCGTAGCCCCGCAGCAGGGTCTGCATATGAAATTCGTTGGGAGCCTCAATGGTGGCCACGTTGTTTTCAAAATCAAGGGATACGGGCTTTAAACTGCTGAACCAGGTTTTATAGGCCACGCCCGTTATCTGGGACTTGCAGTATTCGCAAATCAGCTCCCAAGCTTGCTCAAAAGAATCCAAAAGTCATACCCTCCAAAGCTATCCCCCGAAAAAGCGCCTTCACCCAGGGAAAAGCCTTTGCAGGGCTTCTCCCGGCGCTGGGGATGTAATTTCCCGAAATATATACCAGTATACCATACGGCAGTTTCTTTTTCAAATTTTTTTGCGCGCTTCCCTGCTTTTTCCACATACACAATATCCTGTGTGGAAAAGGAGAAAAGCCGCGAATGGCGGGCAGATTTTGAAGAGGAACAGGGGAAAAGCGGGAAACCCCCGCAAAAAAACCTTTTTTCTCCTGGGTAAGGGAAAAAATTGTGTTGACATAAAGGGCGGATGTAAGGTATAATGCTAAATTGCAAGGGAAAGCAGCCCGAAAGGAGGGGTTTACCTATGCTGAGAACCTATCAGCCCAAGAAGCTTCACAGGAAGAAGGAGCATGGCTTCCGGAAAAGAATGTCCGACAGGAACGGGCGCAAGGTGCTTGCACGCCGCAGGGCAAAAGGCAGAGCACGTCTTTCTTATTAACCCAGCAGGGCGGCCTGAGCAGGGGCTTTCTGCCCCTTTCTGGCAAGGTCCAGAGACAGAGTATTTTGGCGGATGTGGGGTTTAAGTTCCTGCCGCCTGAGCCTTATGCCCTTAAAGGTCACCCTGGTGTGGCCTTTCTTTGTTTATGCCTTTTTCCTGCCGGCAGGGAAGCCGGCGCACTACTTTACCTATTCTTGTTATGTCATGGCGGTTTTTATGGAAAAGATACTTCCCATCACGCGCAACAATGATTTCCGCAGGGCTTATAAAAGGGGAAAAAGCCATGTGTCCCCCCTTTTGGTGGCTTATGTGCTGAAAAACCGCCTGGGCTGTACCCGGGTGGGCATTACCACCAGCAAAAAAATCGGGAACGCTGTGGTGCGTAGCCGCGCCCGCCGGGTACTGCGGGAGGCATACCGGGGGCTTATTGGCCGGGTAAAGCCGGGGTATGATCTGGTGTTTGTGGCCCGGGGCCGCACGCCTGCCGCCAAAAGCACCCAGGTGCAGAGGCATATGGAAAGGCAACTTATGGCTGCCGGCATCCTGGAGGAAGGGGAAAAGCCATGCTGAAAGCAGCCCTCTTAGGGCTTATCCGCTTTTACAGGGCCTATATCTCCTCCCATAAGGCCGGGCCTACCTGCAAGTTTATCCCCACCTGCTCCCAGTATGGGCTGGAGGCGGTGGAACGCTTCGGCGCTTTAAAAGGCGGCGCGCTTACGCTGTGGCGGGTTCTGCGGTGCAACCCCTGGGGCCGGGGCGGGTATGATCCGGTGCCGGAAAAGAAGGAAAAGCAAAAGAGGAAGAAATAATCTCAATTTTAATGTTTACAGTACGCGCGGTTTCCTTTATAATGGACAAGGAAAGAAAGCCCGCCAAAAAGGAAGATAAAGAAGGGATCTTTAAAAGCACATGGGAATATTTAATTTTTTTGGAAGCATCCTTGGCTACCTGCTCTGGTTTCTATACACCATCTTTAAAAACTATGGCATAGCTATTATCCTGTTTACCGTTATCTTAAAGATCGTCATGTTCCCCATGAGCCTGAAGCAGCAGAGAAGCATGGCTTCCCAGGCAAAGCTTGCGGAAAAGCAGCGGGAACTGCAGAAAAAGTATGCCAACAATAAGCAGAAATATAATGATGAGCTGATGAAGATCTATGAGAAGGAGGGAGTAAACCCCAGCAGCGGGTGCCTTACTACCCTGCTCCCCTTCCCCATCATGCTGGGTATATTCTACTCTGTAGCGTATCCCCTCTCCAATACCCTGCACATTGCCAGTGAGACGGTGGCCCTCGCAACGGATTATATCTCGAAAATCCCTGGGGTTGTCTCTCTCGGAGGCTATACGGAGTTGGAAATCATCCGGAATTTTGACGTGCTCCGGGATAACCTGACCATGTTTACCCAGGCGGATGTGGCGAAAATTGAGTTTTTCTCCCAGGGCTTCCGCTTCTGCGGCCTGGATTTGCTCTCCACCCCCCAGGGCAGCGGCTTTGCTTCCCTTTTGTGGATAATCCCGGTACTCTCCCTGGTGACAAGCTTTGCCTTCCAGTTTTATACCATGCGCGCAACTGGCGCGCCCCAGGGCCAGCAGCAGGGCTGCATGAAGGTGATGATGTATGCGCTGCCTTTGATGAGCGTATACTGGTCGTACATTTTCCCGGCGGCTGTAGGCCTTTACTGGGTTATTTCCTCTCTGGCAGGCTTTTTGCAGACCCTTATTACAAACAAGTTCTTCAGCGTCAACCATATGACCGCTATGGCGGAGGCCCGCCGCGCGGCATCCCTTTATGAGGCGGAGGCTGCGGTGCGTCCCCTTTCCGCCTCTGCCCAGAAGCAGATAGCGGATAAGCTGGCGCAGGCCCCCCAGCAGGCAGAGGCCAAAGAAGGGGCAAGGCAGCAGAATAAAGGGAAAAAGAAGAAAAAAAGCTCTTCCTCAGGAGATACCACCTCCTATATGGGAAGTAAAAAGTAAGCGGGATTTGAGCCGTTATCCAGTAAAAGGAGTGCTTGACATGACAAGAGAAGCAATCGCAAAGGGCGAGACTGTAGAAATAGCTTTTGCTAACGCCTGCCGGGAGCTGGGTGTGGACACCACCGAAGCGGAATGCGATATCCTGGAAATGCCCACCAAGAAAACCCTGGGCCTTTTTGGCGGCAGCCCTGCCAAGGTGCGGGCCTATATTGAGGAGCCGGATGTGCATGATCCTGTAACAGAAGCCACCCAGTACCTGCAAAGCGTGCTGGCAGCCATGGGCCTGCCGGATGTGGGCATTGAGGTGCGCGAGGAGGAAAGCGGCGCGGCCCTTACCTTGAGCGGCGAGGATTTAGGCTTTATCATCGGGCACCGGGGGGAAACCCTGGACGCTTTGCAGTATCTTTCCTCCCTGGTGGCAAACCATGTGGAAGGGGCTTATTTCCGCCTGACCCTGGACGTAGGGAATTACCGGGAAAAGCGCAAAGAAACCCTGGAGGCTCTGGGCCGCAAAATGGCATACCGCGCTGTGAAATCCGGGCGCAATTCCTCTTTGGAGCCTATGAACCCCTACGAGCGGCGCATTATCCATACGGCTGTCCAGGCTGTGGAGGGCGCTAAGTCCTGGAGCGAAGGGGAGGATTTGGGCCGGCATGTGGTGATAGGGCCTGAGGGCGGCGAGCGCCCCCAGCGCAGGGACAGCCGCAGGGGCCAGAACGGCGGTCGCAGGAACTTTGACCGGGATCGCAAGGGGCCTCGTCCCGGCAGATCTCCCCAGCAAAGCCCTGCCCCCCGGGCGGAGGGGCCTAAGTCTGACGATCCCGGCGCGCCTATCTACGGGAAAATTGAGGTTAAAAAATAGAGTTTACAAGGGGCGGCCTATGGGCAGCCCCTTTTCCATGAATTTATGAGGGCATGAAAGGAAGGAAAACCTGATGCACCTGGAAAAAACCATTGCCGCCATTTCTACGGCGGAAGCTCCCGGGGGAATCGGCATTGTGCGCGTCTCTGGCCCGGAAGCGCTTTTAATAGCGGACAGAGTTTTTAAGGCCAAAAACGGCGGATCCCTTTCTGAGGCCAGGGGATATACCGCCAGGTTTGGCGGGGCTTTTACGCGGGACGGGGAAAAATTGGATGACGTGGTGGCTTTGGTGTTCCGCGCTCCCAAAAGCTATACAGGGGAGGATGTGGCGGAGCTTTCCTGCCATGGCGGGCTGTATGTTACCCGCCGGCTGCTGCGGGAGGTGCTTGCTGCCGGGGCTGTGCCGGCGGGGCCGGGGGAATTTACCCGGCGGGCCTATCTCAACGGGAAGATGGATTTGGCCCAGGCGGAAGCTGTTATGCAGCTTATCGGCGCCAGCGGCGAGCAGGCTGCCCGGGCGGCCCAGGCCGCCAGCGGCGGGGCGCTGTCCCGGAAAATGAGGGGGATGCGGGAAAGCCTGAAGGGGACGGCGGCACAGCTTGCCGCCTGGGCGGATTTCCCCGATGAGGATGTGCCGGAGGTGGAAAACAAGCCTTTGCTGGAGGCCCTGGAGGGATATATCCAGGCGCTTTCCGCTTTGCTGCGGGGCTTTGAGCAGGGAAAGGCTTTCCGGGAAGGGGTGGACACAGTGATCTGCGGCAGGCCCAACGCAGGGAAGTCTACCCTGATGAACCTGCTTGCCGGGTGCAGCCGCTCGATTGTCACAGAATATCCCGGCACTACCCGGGACATTATTGAGGAAACAGTGCTGGTAGGCGGCGTGCCCCTGCGCCTTGCAGACACAGCCGGGCTGCGGGAAACAGAGGATCCAGTGGAGCAAATAGGCGTGCAGGCTGCCCGGGATCGCATGGGTACAGCCCAGCTTGTGCTGGCAGTGTTCGATTCCTCCCAGCCTCTTGCAGAGGAGGACGCTGCCCTTATTGAAACCTTGGAAAAAACGCGCTGCATTGCGGTTATCAATAAAACAGACCTGCCTTCTTCCGGCATACAGCAGAAAATTGAAGAAAGCTTTGTACACACAGCCTGCATTTCGGCATCAACGGGCCAGGGCCTTTCCGAACTGGAAAAGGCAATTGGGCAGGTGCTGGGCACAGCGGATTTTAATCCTGCGGCAGGCATCCTTTCCACAGAGCGCCAGCGGGCAGACGCGGCCCGGGCCAAGGCAGCTTTGGAGGAAGGAGCCAGCGCTTTGAAAATGGGCATGACTTTAGACGCGGTTACAGTGTGCGTGGAAGAGGCCCTTTCCGCCCTCTATGCCCTTACCGGGGAGAACGCGGCAGAAGAGATTGTAGACGAGGTTTTCTCCACGTTCTGCGTGGGAAAATGAAAAGGATAAAATTTGTTTTCGGGTCAACCATTCCCACAGGGGATGGATCCCCTTCTTTTAAAAAGGGGTTGTGGGAGTTTGAGGGCAAAGCCCTCAGGGCCGCCCTCCGGCAGGAAAGGGATGCGTTATGTATATTACACGCCTTACAACAGAAAATTTCCGGAACCTGTCTGACACAGAACTGCTTCCCTGCCAGGGAGTCAACGTGATTTACGGCGGCAACGCCCAGGGCAAGACAAACCTTTTAGAGGCCTTATGGCTGTTCACAGGGGGACATTCCTTCCGGGGTTCCAAAGACGGGGAGCTGCCCAGGCTCATGGAAACAGGAGAGGGGAACAGCCCCCGGGCTTCCCTCTCCTTGGAATTTTACAGCGAGGGCCGTATGCAGGAGGCTTCTTTGCACATTGAGAACGGGCGGCGCAGTTCTGTGATAAACGGGGTGAAGAAAAAGACGGGATCCGCCCTGGTGGGGAAGGTGCGGGGGGTTATCTTTTCCCCGGAGCACCTGCTGCTGGTTAAAGAAGGGCCTTCCCGCCGCCGGAATTTCATAGACGGGGCATTGTGCCAGTTAAAGCCCGGCTATGCAGGGCTTTTAAGCGTTTTCCAGCGGGCGCTGCTCCAGCGCAATGCCCTTTTGAAAGATTTGGTGCGCTTTCCAGAGCTTGCGGATACTCTGGATGTGTGGGATGCCCGCTTTGCAAAGCTGGGGGGCGAGGTGACGGCAGAGCGCTGGGCCTATGTGCAGCGGCTTTCCCCGAAGCTTGCGGAAATTTACAGCGGCATTTCCAAGGGCCGGGAGGAACTGGAGGTTTTTTATGCCCCTTCTGTGAAAATGGAAGGGGATATCACCCGCCAGCAGGCAGAGCAGGCCCTTCTCACAGAACTCTCCCGCACCCGGCGGGCAGACATCCGGTCAGGCTTCACCACCGCTGGGCCGCATCGGGACGATTTGGAGGTGCGCTTAAATGGGGTTTCAGCCCGATCCTTTGGATCCCAGGGGCAGCAGCGCAGCGCGGTTTTAGCCCTAAAGCTGGCAGAGGCAGAGGCCCTTTCCCAACTGACCGGGGAAACGCCAGTGGTGCTTTTGGATGACGTGATGAGCGAGCTGGACGGGAGCCGCCAGGATTATCTTTTAAACCATCTGCATGGCAGGCAGGTTTTCATCACCTGCTGCAGCCCGGAAACTGTCAGCCTGATGGAAACAGGCAGGCGCTTCCGGGTGGAAGGGGGCTGTGTGGAAACAGAGGAGGTATAAGCTGTGTATCTGCATCTGGGACAGGATACAGTGGTGCGCACCGGCAGCATTATCGGGGTGTTTGATCTGGACAACACTACAGTGTCCAAGCACACCCGGTCTTTTCTGGCCAAGGCCCAGCAGGAGGGACGGGTGGTAAACGTGTCGGCAGAGCTGCCAAAATCTTTTATCCTGTGCGCGGAAGAAGGGGTGCAGCGGGTTTACCTTTCCCAGCTTGCCCCGGTGACGCTTTTGAAACGAAGCAGGCATTTTTTGCTGTAATAGTATTCCTGGAGACACTGGAAAGCATATAGCCCAAGTAGCCCAAATTTTTTATGTTTGGAACATAATGCTGTTAGGGAAAGGAGCAGGATATGAAAATTCTGGTAACAGGGGGCACTGTGTTCGTAAGCAAATATACGGCCCAATATTTTTCCCAAAAGGGCCATGAGGTGTTTGTCCTCAACCGGGGCACCCGGCCCCAGGTTCCGGGAGTTACCCTGCTGAAGGCTGACCGGCACAGCCTGGGGGATATCCTTAAGCCCCACCGCTTCGACGCGGTGCTGGACATCACTGCCTACAACGGGGCGGACGTGGAGAACCTCCTTGCAGGCCTGGGGAAATTTGATCAGTATATCCTCATCAGCTCCAGCGCTGTATATACACAAACCCTGCCCCAGCCCTTCCGGGAGGATATGCCCTTAGGGGAGAATATCCACTGGGGCGGCTATGGCATGGGGAAGATAGAGGCGGAGAAGGTTTTGGAAGGAAAGGTTCCAGGGGCCTATATCCTGCGGCCGCCTTATCTCTACGGCCCTATGAACAATGTGTACCGGGAAGCCTTTGTCTTTGACTGCGCGGAGCAGGGCAGGCCTTTTTACCTGCCTGGAGAGGGGAAGCTGCCCCTGCAGTTTTTCCATATAGAAGATTTGTGCCGTTTTATGGAAATTTTGCTGGAAAAGCGGCCTCGGAAGCGGGTTTACAATGTGGGAAATCCGGAGTCCAAAACGGTTGCGGAATGGGTTAAGCTTTGCTATGGAGCGCTGGGAAAGGAGCCTGCATTCATATCTGTGCCGGAAGATGTGCCCCAGCGCAGCTATTTTCCCTTCTTAAACTATGCGTACAGCCTGGAGGTGAGCGCCCAGCAAATGCTGATGCCTGCCCTCAGAGATCTGAGGACGGGCCTGGAGGAAGCGTATAGTTGGTATAAAGAACACAAAGAGGAAGTGCGCGCAAAGCCCTTGCTGGCTTTCATAGAGGAAAACCTGAACGCAAAATAAAACAAGCACCCGCCTGCAAGTGTATCGCAGGCGGGTGCTGAAGGTTTTAGGGTTAAGCCCTCTAAAGGGACTGCAGGTGCGTTAAATGGCAAAATGGTGCGCGCCGATAACCGCAATTACTTCCCGGGACCAGATCCACTTGTTGGTGGTTTTGGCGGGATTGTAATAGTAGATGGCACCGCCAGTGGGATCGGAACCGTTAATGGCTTCCCGGGCGGCCTGATAGGCGGAATCCGCTGTAGGAGCGTTTACCCCGCCATCGTACAGGCAGGAGAAGGCACCGGGCTGGTAAATTACCCCGGAAAGAGTGTTGGGGAAAGAGGGATGGGCTATGCGGTTGAGTATCACTGCCCCTACTGCCACTTGCCCCTGGTAAGGCTCGCCCCGGGATTCTGCCGAGATGATTTTCGCCAGAAGCTGCACGTCGCTTTCGCTGAAACCTCCATGGCCTCCGCCGGATCCGCCTCCGCCAGCAAGCCCCATGGCCTGGAGGGTGGCAGGGCCTACAATGCCATCCGCAGTAAGGCCATAGTCCCGCTGAAAAGCAAGAACAGCGTTTTTCGTGTTTTTTCCGAAAATGCCGTCCGCTTTGCCTGCGTTATAGCCCAGCTCGTTAAGCTTTTGCTGTATTTGAGTAACTTCCCCGCCAGTGGATCCGTATTTTGACAGCGCCCTGGCCCCGTTGTTCCACAGCATGGCAAGTACCAGGACATTGAGCAGCAGGATAATCAGGATCCGCCAGAGATAAAGAAAAATGCCTTGCGCCTTTTTTAATTTCATAGAAAAGCCCGTCCTTTCTTTTGGGAGGCGGGTTCCATGCTGCCCCCTCCCCTTCCCTAATTTATAGCTTTCGGGAGAAATTTCTATGAAATATTTTTTGCGGAAAACCAGAAAGTTTTCCCGCCAATTTTTCTCTCAACTGTCAGGAAGCCTTCAAACCTGGGAAAAACCTTGTGTTTTATTGTCTAAAAACCTCCATATGTAGTGCTTTTTTAGGTTTCAAGAAAAAAGTCGAAAAAACTTTGAAAAAAGGCTTGATTTTTCCAGAAATAGGTGTTATTATATCAAAGCTGTCCCGCGAGCCGGAAGGCGAAGGGAAGCAAAGACATTATACCACAGCCTCTC
>NZ_QWLE01000208.1:0-791 GCF_009917365.1 Neglectibacter sp. X4
CCGCCCAGCGCAAGGCAGAGCGGTTTTATATGGGGTTCGTAAGCTATGACCCGGACACCGGGAAATGGACGGCCCAGGGCCAGCTATGCGGCGGCAAGATTAACGGTGTGCGGCAGATTTTTACAGAGCGTGACACCATGGAAGCCGCCGTGGATGCGCTTCAGGCTTTGGCGGACGAATACCCCAACACGGTTGAAGATGCCGTGATTTTCATTGACGATTTCACAGAATAAGGCGGTGAGAGTATGCCCCGGCGAAAGACCCTGAAGCTATCCACCCCGGCTGACATTCGCCGGAGTATAGGCCGGATCGGAAACATGATCCTGAATGGTGAGATTGACCCCAAACGGGGAAATGCGCTTTTATACGCTTGCAATTCTGCGTTGAACGTCATTAAAACAAGTGAACTTCAAGCCAAGCTGGATGAACTGGAGGCCCTGTTGATAGAAAGTGAGCGGTGATCTTATGGCTGACCTGTCCCTGGCTGAAATTCTGCTGGATTCCCTGGTTCCGGCGCAACGTCTGATAAGGCGTTTACAGGCCGTTCTAAAGGCCCCGCTTCCTTACGTGGGTATTCGCCTATCCCCGGAAGCAAAAGCCGCAAGAGCGGCCTTCCAGAGTGTTGTACAGCACGATCTTGATGAACTGACTGCCCAGCGGGGAAAATGCGTGGCATTAGTCAAGATGATCCCGGATCAGACGGCCCGGACAGTTATAGAATTGCGCTATGGTTTGGTTGGTTCTGGATATGAGAAAATGCCGCATTTCAAGATAGGGGAGAAATTGAATTA
>NZ_QWLE01000209.1:0-790 GCF_009917365.1 Neglectibacter sp. X4
TCTGCTCAAAACAAGCCTTGACAGATACCCCAAGCCTCCGAAGTGCGTGGGTTGTCCCAGAGTGCGGGACAACGTGGCAAGCAATGCCCCAGGATAGCCATTCGGCTCCTGGCGCTGCTTGTTGGGGATTCCCCAAGCCCCTTTTGAACACAGAATTTCATTCTGTGGCTGCGCGTTCCTGCGGAACGCTTTTCACCTGCCTGCGGCGGTGAGAAAATACGAAAAAACGGGCGCGTCAGCGGTCCTGCCCCTGTTCCTTTTCCCGGTCATTCTGGCGTTCCTCCCCGTATCCCATCAGCCGGTCCACATTGGCTTTTGCGGCCAGCAGTTCCCGCATTTCCTCGCGGGATCGCCGGTACTCGGCATAGTCTTTTTTCTTTTCTTCCAACAATGTTGCGTACTCGGCCTGCAAGCTCTTGACGGTGGGCAGCTTCTTGATACCCAAATCGTCAAATGCCTGCTTTGCCGCCTTGTGGAGCAAAATCTCCGCTTCATGTTCCGCTAAAAATTTCTTGGAATATCCCGCCTTGCGGTAGGCCGCATAGACCTCGCGGGTTTTCACATAATTGATGATGTGGGTCCGCAGTACGGCTATCTCCGCCATGCGGGTTTCCGCCGCCTTGATCTGCGCCGACAGCTCATTGTGGCGGGTGGTAACAGCAGCCGCTTTTTCTTCCAAGACTGCATATTCCAGCAGGCCATGCTCGGTGAGGTAGTTCATTGTCTGCGCCATCTGTTTCAGATTGAATACCTTTGCCCAGCGCGCGTAGCCAGCGCCTTTTCCGGCCTG
>NZ_QWLE01000210.1:0-790 GCF_009917365.1 Neglectibacter sp. X4
CCTCAAATTCCGATATATCGATTTCTCCTTGCTAAAGCATAACACAAAGTCAATCGCCATTCAACTCTTGCTGCAGTTTCCTGCCGTCTCTGTGTAAATGCATAAAAAATCTGTCACCAGTTTCCTCTCTTTCGCATAAAATAAAGTCAGGTGAATTTTATGGGAAATTATCATAACTGCAATAAAAAAAGAAAGGCTTTCTGCCATTATAAAGAAGCTAGGGATATTGGATTTATTCTGATTGTATTTGGCGTAATCACAGTCTTCGCCTTTTTTCTTCCGCCAAAAGCCTGGATTCTGCTCCTCGGTGCGGTTCTTGTCATCTGTGGTATCAGTCTTCTAAGAAAATGATACAAGTCGCAAATTGGGTTAGGTATCGCCGTAGCTTCTTGCTGCTCAGCCTTCGCCTTCGGCTCGTCTTTACAGAGAAGCCTCGCGTTTACGCACCTATCCCAATTCGATACACGAATTGTTGGAAGGTGCTATACAGGAATTGCCCAGCTTTAGCTGGTATGCAATTCTTCAGTTGACCTACCAACAATTTGCTTCGCAAATTGGGTTAGGTCATAAACAAAAAACCCACTGAATTCAGTGGGTTTCTCATCGCCTCATTAGATGGCACGGTTAATCTTGTTTGATCTGATGCATCTTGTACATACATTGGCTCTTCTTACTGTACCATTGTCATTGATTCTTACAGTCTGAATGTTTGCATTCCACTTTCTTCTAGTGTGTCTGTTGGAATGGGAAACAGCGTTTCCAGAAACCTGACCTTTTCCGCAAATTTCGC
>NZ_QWLE01000211.1:0-788 GCF_009917365.1 Neglectibacter sp. X4
TTACGCACTCTTTAAATGAGTGGCTGCTTCTAAGCCAACATCCTAGCTGTTTATGCAGCTCCACATCCTTTTCCACTTAACTTACATTTTGGGACCTTAGCTGTTGGTCTGGGCTGTTTCCCTTTCGACTATGAAACTTATCTCACATAGTCTGACTCCCACATATGATATTCCGGCATTCGGAGTTTGATAGTTTTCGGTAACCGGTGAAGGCCCCTAGAACATTCAGTGCTCTACCTCCGGGTATCTTTCTGTGAGGCTAGCCCTAAAGCTATTTCGAGGAGAACCAGCTATCTCCGAGTTCGATTGGAATTTCACCGCTATCCACAAGTCATCCCAACCTTTTTCAACAGATATGGGTTCGGTCCTCCATAACCTTTTACAGTTACTTCAACCTGCTCATGGATAGGTCACCCGGTTTCGGGTCTACAGCATGCAACTTCTCGCCCTATTAAGACTCGCTTTCACTTCGGCTCCAGTGCTTTACACCTTAACCTCGCTGCATACCATAACTCGTTGGCCCGTTCTACAAAAAGTACGAGGTCACTTGCGCTCCCTCTGCTTGTAAGCATAAGGTTTCAGGTTCTTTTTCACTCCCCTCCCGGGGTTCTTTTCACCTTTCCCTCACGGTACTATTCTCTATCGGTCACTGGGTAGTATTTAGGCTTGGGGGGTGGGCCCCCCGGCTTCAGACCGGGTTTCACGTGTCCGGTCCTACTCTGGATCCACTCTGCTCCTTGTCAATTTCGTCTACGGGACTTTTACCTTCTTCGGTTTGCCTTTCCAAA
>NZ_QWLE01000212.1:0-786 GCF_009917365.1 Neglectibacter sp. X4
ATAAATCCTTTATCTCAAGTTGCATAAATCCTCCCTAGAAATACTCATCCATTGTTTCAATGCGGATAGATTTTTCAAAATTCCCTTTATAATAATAATCTTTATCAAGCATATACATAGACTTCTTTGTTTCATCTGCCGTGTAATAGATGAAACAATTTTTCATTTCCCCTACAATTCGATATGGTACATTCCGAACCGTCTCATACATCTGTACTTCCTGTTCTGTTTCAAAACAATAATAGTAATAGACGGCCTTTCCGTTTGGCTTTCTTCTTAGAAATAGAATTTTATTATGGTCAACAATACTGCTACAATCTAATCCTCCGGCATCAAAAACATAGCCATCATCTATATGAAGAATTTTTTCTTTTGTATTCTTCTGCAAATCCCACCTATAGACTTGTTCTTTAATAATACCGGGATACTCTTCATCCTCAATAACCCCTTCTTCAAGCTTTTCAATCACCAAATCATTCTTATATACACCTATGATATAAAACGGTGGCTTTATGGCTGTTGTTTTTCCATTTTCATCCTTGACTTTTTTTAAATCTCCCATCTGCAATATATCTGTTTCTTTTTTATCTATATCAAAAATCAGATACTTATACCAACATGTTACTTCATCAAAATACCAATCACAATATGCCTCATAAGGATTCTCTGCCTTCATAATTTGAACATAATCTGCAAATTCTCCCTGCTCATACCGAGTGAAGAATTCATCTTCTGTAAAACGCTGCTCAGCATACCCTGTCACCTTGATTATACTGTAATCCTTTG
>NZ_QWLE01000213.1:0-235 GCF_009917365.1 Neglectibacter sp. X4
TCCATTTCACCAAGACCCTTGTATCTCTGAATGTCTATTTTACCTGCTTTTCCGTCTTCCTTCAGCTTCGCCATCAGTCTGTCCTGCTCAGGTTCACTGTACGTATAGTAAACCTCTTTGCCTCTTTTTGTCAGGAAAAGCGGCGGTTTTGCAGCATAAACATAACCACCTTCGATCAATGGCGTCATATATCTGAAGAAGAAAGTAAGCAGTAATGTTCTGATATGGGCGCCGT
>NZ_QWLE01000214.1:0-527 GCF_009917365.1 Neglectibacter sp. X4
TCGGCATCGGTCATGATGATAATTTTGTGATATCTCAGCTTGTTTTCATCAAATTCGTTGCCGATACCACAGCCAAACGCAGTAATCATATTCTTGATTTCATCAGAATTTAAAATCTTATCCAGTCTTGCTTTTTCTACATTTAAGATTTTACCACGAAGCGGAAGAACAGCCTGTCTCAATCTGTCACGACCTTGCTTTGCGCTGCCACCTGCGGAGTCACCCTCGACTAAGAAAATCTCAGACTTTGCCGGATCCTTTTCAGAACAATCGGCTAGTTTTCCTGGCAAAGCAATACTGTCAAGAGCACTTTTTCGTCTTGTCAATTCTCTTGCTTTTCTTGCAGCTTCTCTGGCTCTTGATGCACGGAGACATTTTTCTAATATAACTTTCGCCTGAGTTGGATTTTCTTCAAGGAAAGCTGTTAAATTTTCACTGGTAGAAGTTTCTACGAAACCTCTCATCTCAGTATTTCCCAGCTTTGTCTTAGTCTGTCCTTCAAACTGAGGTTCTGTCAGTTTTACAGA
>NZ_QWLE01000215.1:0-779 GCF_009917365.1 Neglectibacter sp. X4
ATTACAACGCGGTATTCTTCTCCGGTTACAGTTTTGAAACTGGACTCAATCAGCTGTAAATAACGGTCTTTTAAAACTTTGATAATAAAATCTTCATCGGTTTCTAAATAGACGATTTTTACATTTTTGTCAATGTTGTTGATTTTAAGTGGTTTAAACCAGGTATTATAGCTGATTGATGTTGTATTTTCTTCAATGATATTTAAAACTTGATTCCATATACTTTTCATTTTCTGCCCTCAATTTCATGGTGTAGTTTTATTGTACCTAATAAGTTATCCATATACAAGTACAAATTTAAAAGGTTGAAAAATAAAATTTCCATATAGTTATCCATATCTTGTGGATAATTTTACGCACATACCTGTTTTTATATAGCAGCATGGCTATTTAAGAACAAAAAAAGACAAAATCATTGACAAGCCAAGCCTTTGTAAGTATAATAGTAGGGCATATGTGCGCATATTGGAATTTAGATTGCGTATGAGTTTACAATTTATAAGGAGGTAAAACCAATGAAACAGACTTATCAGCCTAAAAAAAGACAGAGAATGAAAGAGCACGGCTTCAGAAAAAGAATGAGCACCAAGAATGGCAGAAACGTTCTTAAGAGAAGAAGAGCAAAAGGCAGAAAAAAATTAACTGCTTAATTTTGAAATGCTTAAAAAAAATGTTTTAAGAAGAAAAAGTGACTTTACGTCTATTTATAATAGAGGTAAATCTGTAGGGGACAGATATGTGGTCGTTTTTTACAGAAAAAATAACCTTCCCTACACCAG
>NZ_QWLE01000216.1:0-765 GCF_009917365.1 Neglectibacter sp. X4
TGAAAAAATCCTACATCGACTACTCCATGAGTGTTATTGTAGGACGTGCCCTTCCTGATGTCAGAGACGGACTGAAGCCGGTTCACAGAAGAATTCTTTACGGTATGAGCCAGCTGGGCGTTACACCGGATAAACCGCATAAAAAATCCGCCCGTATTGTCGGTGAAGTAATGGGTAAATATCACCCACACGGCGATAGATCTATTTACGATGCTATGGTAAGACTGGCACAAGATTTTTCTACCAGATATATGTTGGTAGATGGTCACGGAAACTTCGGTTCCGTCGATGGTGACGGCGCCGCTGCAATGCGTTATACAGAAGCAAGAATGACGCCGTTTTCTCTGCAGATGATCAGGGATATTGAAAAAGAAACGGTAAACTTTGTAGATAATTTTGACGGTGAAGAAAAAGAACCAGTAGTGCTGCCAAGTAGATTTCCTAACCTTTTAGTAAATGGTTCCAACGGTATCGCCGTAGGTATGGCAACTTCCATTCCGCCGCATAATCTCAGTGAAGTCATCGATGCTACAGTAGAGTTGATTGATAACGAAGAAGCAACTGTAGAAGATTTGATGAAATATGTCAAAGGACCAGATTTTCCAACGGGTGCGACTATCCTTGGAAAGAACGGCGTAAGAGAAGCCTACAAAACCGGTATCGGTAAGGTAAAGGTTCGTTCCTGTTGCGAAATTGAAGAAACTGATAGAGGGCGTTCACAAATTATTGTAACGGAAATTCCTTATCAGGTAAACAAAGCTAGAC
>NZ_QWLE01000217.1:0-752 GCF_009917365.1 Neglectibacter sp. X4
GATAATGCCGGACACCAAAATTGTTGCGATAATCTTTTTTTTGCAGCTATCGATATAGGACTCCCTGTCGGCAGTATAATTATCTGTGACCTTGACATTTTGCGCCGATAGTTTTTGATAGGTGGCTTCCTTATCCTTTGGAGAAAGCACTATCTCTGTCTGGTCCTCCATCAGATAATCTATGGCTGTATTCTTGCTGACATAAAGTGCGTCTGTACCGCGTTTATCGTTGTAATAACCGCAGACAGTCAGCTTCTTACCATTCACCTTCACATCGAGCTTACTTCCGATAGCTGACTCGTATCGATGCATTTCATGAATCAACACTTCCCCGGTTTTCTTTGGTGCCGCTCCTTCGACAAGCGTCACCGTTTCCCGGTCACGAAGTCCGTAGGACAGCACCAACGGCATCGCCTCCTCGCTTTCTTCAGTGTATCCGGAATCTTCTTCCGTACGCATTTCTGCCTGCACCATCAGAATATCCATAAAAAACTCTCTGTCTGCGTAAATTGAAGGGCTTCCCTGATCAGTAATTCCCACAATCGTGAATTCTCCCAGACGCGGTAGCGTTACCTTTCTTCCAATAATCTGTTCTTTTGAAAGCAGGCCAATCATTTTCGGCATATCGTTAGAAAGAAAGCTATCCGCCGTGATTCTATCGATGACAATCTCCGAACTGTCCTTTGCATTTCTGCCCTCCAACAGTTTTTCTTCCTCTACCATATCCAAAGCTGTCAGGGATCCTGCTAAGC
>NZ_QWLE01000218.1:0-751 GCF_009917365.1 Neglectibacter sp. X4
CTGCTTGCTCCCTGGCTGCTGTTTGGACTGATAGTAAGCGTCCAAATCAGTGGGTTTTAGCTTTTGCAGCAATACCGAGTGCTGTTTGAAATACGGCACGATGTGGTTTACTACCATGGCCCGATAGGTTCGGTAGGTATTGGGCTTAATGTTCACTCCTGCTCCCTCAATCCATTGCTCCAGATAGTCGGCAAAAGTTAACCGGCAAAACGGAGTAGACTTTGCCTCCCACTCGTCAATCAACTTCTGCAAAAACTTCTCTGCGCTGCGCTTATTCCCTCTCAGGGGCAGATTTGTGGAGAACCATTTTTGTTTGCGTTTTCCTGTCTCTTCTTTCAGGTTCAACACGGCATAGTATTTGCCGTTTTTCGTTGTTATAAAGCCGGTGACTGCCATTTATTTACTCCTTTCCAGGCTTTCAGCGGCTTCATCTGATGGCTCCATTGTACCAGATTTGGAAGCCGCACGCAAGCGGAGAAATTCCTCTACACTCGCCTTTGGAATGATGTATTTCCTCCCTATGCGAATACTGGAAACCGCCCCGCTTTTCAGCAGGCTGTAGGCTGTATTCCTGCCAACATGGAGCATGGCTTGCAAATCCCTAGCGGAAACCACATCCGGGTACTCCGCAAAAATTCTGCTTTTCATAAAATCACGTTTCCTTTCTTTTTGATTGTCTTGAACTCACCAGGGTGCAAACCGGGAAAGAATGCCGTCTATTGTTTTTCTATCCTCCTTTTCAAGCTGTGCA
>NZ_QWLE01000024.1:0-45214 GCF_009917365.1 Neglectibacter sp. X4
TACTTTGTGGCATTGTAGAGGGCATAGCGCAGGTAGCGTGAGCCGCGCTTTTCCATGTGGGAATAAGCTCCATTCATACATGGCTGGCGGGGAAAATTAAGTGCGGGAACTGCGGGTACGCCCTTATGAGTATCTTCAATCCCTCCGGCAGACAGTACCTCCGCTGTACGAAACGGCTGGATAACAAAAGCTGTCCCGGCTGTGGGAAAATCATCACGGCAGAACTGGAAGCGGTTGTGTATCAGCAGATGGTGAAAAAGCTGGACAGCTACAAGACGCTGACAGGCAGGAAGAAAGCGGCAAAGGCCAATCCCAAAATCACTGCCCTGCAAGTGGGACTTGCCCATGTTGACAGCGAGATTGAAAAGCTGGTGGACAGTCTGACGGGCGCAAACAATGTGCTGCTCTCCTATGTGAATGTAAAGATAGCAGAACTGGACGGACGCAAGCAGGAGCTTCTGGCAAAGATAGCGGAGTTGACGGTGGAAGCTATCAGCCCGGAACAGGTCAGCCAGATTTCCGGCTACCTCGACACTTGGGACAGCGTATCCTTTGACGACAAGCGGCGGGTGGTGGATTTGATGATTACCACCATTGCCGCCACAAGCGACAGCTTGAACATCACATGGAAAATCTGACGGGCATTTCAGCACCCGTCAGACCGTTACCCTGTGTAGTCCCTTGTAAACTGTACTTTAGGATGTGATAAACTATTGATGTCATTCATTTGACTTTCCTCCTTGTTGTAATGTAGTGCGGTTGCCTAGACCCCTTCTATTTTGTTGCAAAGAGGTTTTCTTTCATCTAAAGATTCTTGTCCCCCCGGCAAAGCCAGGGGGACTTTGCGCTAAAGCCGTAAAAGGAGCCAACAAAACGCCTTTGCAGGAGTTTCATTGACTCTCTTTACTTGTGTGTATTTACTTTTAATGGCAGCCCTTCTGCTTGCATTTCCAGACGGCTGTGGGGTCTGTGGGATCCCACGTATGCCAGGAAGGGATCGTCAGGCCAGCAGGCTTTTTCAGAGGGCCGCTGGTCTCCTGGGAGGTGATGGTCACCTCTGTGCCCAGTTTGCAGTTGTCATATATCCACTTAGCATCCCGGCAGTTCAGGCGGATGCATCCAGCAGAGCGGGTATTCCCCAGGTGGTTATACTCGCCTACCTCTAAATCCATGTTGCTGTGGGTCCAGTTGGGTACAGAATGGAACAGGTAATTGCCAGAAATCTGGGTACACCACTGCGCCCAGGTGTTGCCAATCATTTGCAGCCAGCGATACCGGGTGGGGGTGCGGAAGTATCCTGTAGGAGTGCCGTAGCCGCAGGAAACACGCATGGCTTTTACTGGCACGTTAAAGGTGCTTCCCCCCTTTTCCTTGGCGTAGATAATCAAATAATTGGAGGGCTTATATACCTTGATATAGTAAGGCCCGGAAACCAGGCCCAGGGAGGAAATGTCATCCTGGATTAAGCCATTTACATAATAGCGCCGCCATTTTCCCTCGCTGCGAAAGCCTGTAAAAGCCGCGCCAGTGCTTCCGTCCAGCAGATATTTCACGCCCTGGATGGTCTGCATGCCTCGGAGAAATTTCCGAGTAGTGCCGTCCAGGTAATACCGCTTTCCGTCTTCGTCCTTTATCCAGCCGCTGGTGGGCTTGCTCAAATCCTCTTCATAAGCGCCCCAGGCCTCTGCGCCCTCCTCTGTCTTTGTAAACTCATGGGTAGTGGAAGCCTCTACAATGTGGGGATACATCCAGTTGGAGGGGAACACATCGTAAAAATTCTTGACAGTGGTTTTTTCCTTGATGCCCGGATCCGGCTGGCGGCCCAGCATCTTGTTCAGGATAACCACAGCCTCCCCTCGGACGATGGCGGCGTTAGGGCGGAAGGTGCCGTCCTCATAGCCGCTTATCCAGCCCTTGCTGTAAGCGGTGGCAATATATGGCGCAGCCCAGGAATCGGATGAAACATCGGCAAAGGGGCAGGCTATGTCCTGAAGGGTGTCGCAACTGACCGCCATTTTCACAAATTCTGCCCGGGTGATGGAATATTCCCCTTTGAAGCTGCCGTCAGCATAGCCCTGCAAAATACCAAAGGCAGACATCTCATTTACCGCTTGGGCATACCATTTGCTGGCAGGCACATCCGGGAATCCCAGGACGCTTTCCCCGCTGGGAGCACGTAGCAGGTTATAAAAAAGCTGGGCGGCCTCGCTGCGGGTAACATTTTTAGTAGGCTTGAAGGTACCGTTGGCGTAGCCTTTTATGTAAGCCTCGTGGGTATCGGTTTGCAAAAACTCCGCCGCTGTACGGCCCCAACGCGCTGTGTAAGTAGTATTCTCAGTAATGGGCAGTTCGGCAGGCTCCACCATTTGACCGGCTTTGTCAAACCATCCCAGCACTTGGGCGGCAGGCAGTTCCGGAATCTGAGGCGTCTCCGGCGGCAAGGCCCCATCCTCTACTGTATACTCTTTCATGCCGAATTTACCCATCTGGAAGGTTACTGTATAAGTGGTAACCTCCGGCTCCTCCGGAATGTCTGGATCCCCTTCTGGATCTTCTTCCGGATCGCCGCCATCCGGGTTCCCTGGTTCCGGCGAAGGGCTGCTGTCAGGGGAAACAGGATCCGTTGCCTCTCCCCCCGGCTGGATTCCTTCCTCTGCTGCAAGGGGCGGGAGATCCTGTTGCAGCAAGTCCTCTAAAACAGAAGCGGATCCGCTTTCCGGGATTTCAGGCGCTTCCGCCGCTGAAACAGGGGTGCCTGCCAGCAGCAAACAGCATAACAGGGCGGCAAGAGGGCGTTTGCAGGCACTGGGGCGTAAGCCCCGGAAAAAGTGGGCCATAAAATTAACTCCTTATTCCTTGAGGTGGTATAGAGCCTGAAAAACGCATTTTTCAAGCTTCCGGCTGGCTGGTCTGCTTTATAGGCGTAAGCCAGCGCCGCTCTCATAAAGGGGATTTCTTCCTCGCAATCCCCTTATCCCCGGCGGGATACAGAAAGCATTTAGATTATACCATAAGCCTGTACAAAAAGGAAGCCGAATTTTCGCAAAATCCAAAGTGATTTTTGCCTCCCCCCGAACAGGCAGAGTTTCCTTTCTGCTGCTCGCAGGGTTATGCCCCTTATGGCTTTCACAAGAAGCGGCCCCCGCCTAGTGCTATTTTTGTACAAATCCCTATATTTGAAGCTCAAAACGAAATTATACAAATTGCTTCTTGTAAATTTCCCGGGTTTATGGTAAGATATACCCATGTTTTTGCAGGATTCATGTAGTCAACTTGCAATTTGGAGGGATAGTATTATGTCTTATGTAAGCGAACAGTTGGAAATTTTGAAGAAAAAGAACGCGCACGAGCCAGAGTTCATCCAGGCTGCCACCGAGGTGCTCACCTCTCTGGAGCCTGTTATTGAACAGAATCCCCAGTATGAAGCTGCCGGCATTTTAGAGCGCATCACAGAGCCGGAGCGGCAGATCATGTTCCGGGTGCCCTGGGTGGACGATAACGGCAAGGTGCAAGTAAACCGCGGCTTCCGTGTACAGTTTAATTCTGCCATTGGCCCCTACAAGGGCGGCCTTCGGCTGCACCCCTCCGTAAACCTGGGCATTATCAAATTCCTGGGCTTCGAGCAGATTTTCAAAAACTCCCTCACCGGCCTGCCCATTGGCGGCGGCAAGGGCGGCTCTGATTTCGACCCCAAGGGCAAGTCCGACCGGGAAATTATGGCTTTCTGCCAGAGCTTTATGACAGAGCTGTTCCGCCACATTGGCCCTGACACCGATGTGCCTGCCGGGGATATCGGCACAGGCGCCCGGGAAATCGGCTTCATGTTTGGACAGTACAAGCGCCTGAAAAATGCCTTTGAAGGCGTTCTTACCGGCAAGGGCCTGACTTATGGCGGCTCTCTGGCCCGCACCCAGGCCACAGGCTATGGCCTGCTGTATTTCACAAACGCCATGCTGAAAAAGAACGGCCACGATATCAAAGGCAAGACAGTCGCCATTTCCGGCGCTGGCAACGTGGCCATTTATGCCTGCGAGAAGGCCATGGAGCTGGGCGCAAAGGTTGTCACCATGTCTGATTCCACCGGCTGGATTTACGATGCCGAGGGCATTAATCTTGCGGCTATCAAGGAAATCAAGGAAGTAAAACGCCAGCGTCTCACCGAATATAAAAACTACCGTCCGGGTTCTGAATACCATGAGGGCAGGGGCGTGTGGAGCGTAAAGTGCGATATCGCCCTGCCCTGCGCTACCCAGAACGAGCTGCTGGAGGAGGACGCCAAGGCCCTGGCAGCAAACGGCTGCATTGCTGTGGCAGAGGGCGCTAACATGCCCACCACCATGGAGGCCACAGAAATCTTGCAGAAGGCAGGCATACTGTTTGCCCCTGGCAAGGCCGCAAACGCAGGCGGCGTGGCTACATCCGCATTGGAGATGAGCCAAAACAGCCAGCGCCTTTCCTGGACTTTCGAGGAAGTGGACGCAAAGCTTAAGGGCATTATGGAGAAAATTTTCGCAAATGCCGACGCAGCCGCCGAGAAATATGGCCATCCCAAGAACTATGTGGTGGGCGCCAATATCGCGGGCTTTGTGAAGGTTGCCGACGCCATGCTGGCCCAGGGCGTTATCTGATACCCCCTTCCCCTCTGGGGGTAAATCTTGGGGCGCTGCCCCAAACCCTGCCACCTTTTTTGAGAAAAAAGGTGGACGATAAAACCATTGTACCCCGCCTCGTGGCCTTATAGGCCATGAGGCGGGGTACAGCAGTTTTTGGGTCGGCCCTTTTTCCAAAAAGGGCCGTAGGGTGTGGAACAAAGTCCCACGGTCTTAATCCCCCCAGAGGGGAAGGGGGGAATCAGAGCGCGTCAAACAAGCCCTGCAGCCAGGCGTCTGCCTCTTCCAAGCCCTGCTGGGTCATGGGAAACTCCCGTTCCTCCTTCTCCCCTGCCCGCTCGAAGCACAAATCCTTCCGCCAGGCATATGCTTTTAACTGTTCGTTTTCCTTGTCCGGCTCCACCAGATAGCGCAGCAGCAGGCCCGCCGCCAGATCCTTTGAGGCGCTTCCGGTAAAGGTGTTACCCTCCGTAAAAAAAGTAAGCTTTTGCAAATCCATATGTTTCCTCCAAAGCAGGGCTTTCCCTGCGCTTTTCTCACGTTCCTTGCCGAACCGCCTCTTCCCACCCGGCGGAAAAGGCCGCAATGGAGACAAAGCGCTCTGCCGGGGAGGGAGACACAGCCCGGCAGGCGGCGCGGTAGGCGGCGGAATTTAATTCCCAGGCGCTTTGACGGCAGGGGACAAAGCGCTTTTCGTCATAGCAGCGCTGCCTTTCAGCAGGGGTAAAATTCCCGAAAAAGCTGAAAAGCAATGCTCCCAGGGTGAAAACATTAGTGCGCTCGTCCACTGCCGCACCCAGGATATATTCCTCCGGGGCCTTAAAGCGCTCTGAACCGTAATACCCCTCCCCCGCCGTATTCACCAGCGGGGTCTTCCGGAACAGATCGATGTCGCAGATGGTTGTCCTGTCCCGGTTAAAGTCGTACAGAATGCTGGCATCATACAAATCCACCGCCACGTATCCCGCCCGGGCTGTCTCCCCCAAAAAGGAAAACAGCGTCCGGCAGGCCTCCAGCCGCTTTTCCACAGGCAGTTCCTTAAAGCGCCGGGCAGGCGGCGCCACCTCCGGGTGGGCCTCGTAGTAGTCAAAATTCCAGTGGTCGTGGAGGCAGTCCCCTTCCGCCCAGCCGAATTCCGCCACATACAGATTTCCCACTGGATAGTGCCTGCGCAGGCGGATAAGGGCCGGGTGGCGGATGTCCTCATAAACTTCCATAGCAGCTTTCAGGTTTTCCACCGCCTCCTGGGGTGTGCAGACGCTTTCCAGTGTCTCCAGCCCTGCTGCCTTAATGAACAGCTTTTCTTTTCCTGTGTCCACCCCAAAGCTGATGTTCCCGGAGTCGTTCTGGGAAAACGCCTGGAACACCCGGCCTATAGAGCTAAGCCAGGAAAAATCTGCAGGCCGCTTCAGGGAAAAGGCTGCATCGTCCAATTGTACAGTTACGCTTGCTTTGTTCTTGTTCATTTGTACCTCCCGGGTATGGCGGGAGGACTATGCTTCTTCCCTCCCTGGTGCGTTGGCGGATGACGTTTTCATAGCTGCTATCCCCTTTCTTCCATAAATTTTGGCGTATCCAAATGGTTGCTTGTTGTCTTTTGTTTTTCCTGCCCTATCATAGTCAGCTTCTTCTGCATGGCTTCCAGATCTGTTTTATGGCTTCCCAGGCTGGGCCAGGTGTTCAGGCCGTCGCCCTTTTTCCGGGGAAGTATGTGGAAATGCAGGTGGGGCACGCTCTGCTGGGCGGCAGTGCCGCTGGCGTTTAAGATGTTCACACCGTCATAGCCGCAGTCCTCCACATAGTGGCGGGAAATCAGGCGCACCGCCTCTATCAGACGGGCAGATGTTTCCGGGCCGCTTGCGAAAAGCTCTCCCTGGTGTTCTTTGGGAATCACCAGTGTATGCCCGGGGGCATCCATGGCAATATCCAGGAAGGCAAGAACAGATTCATCCTCGTAAATTTTATAGCAAGGGGCCTCCCCTGCCACGATTTTACAGAAAACGCAGTCCTCTTTTGCCTGGGGAGAGGAATCCCCGGCGCTTTCCCCAATGCAGGATTCCATATATTGGGACACTATATATTTGTATTCCACAGGGCGGTCAGGCAGTTTCTCTATAAATTGCAGCATCTCTGCTTTTGACAGCCATTTTATCTCCGAAACTTCTTCCTTTTGCAGGGAAATTTCACCGCTGTCCGGCTCTATCCGGGCGAAAAACACATCCGTAAACATCTGCGGCCCTTTTTCCAGCCAGCGATATGCCTTCACCAGGTTTTCCAGGACCAGTTCAAGGCCCAGTTCCTCCCGCACTTCCCGCAAGACGCATTCAATGGCATTTTCCCCAGCCGTCGCATGGCCCATGGTAATATCCCACTGGCCAGGACGGGAACGCTTCGTCTCTGCCCGCTTTTGCACCAGGAACCGTCCCTGAGCGTCATAGAGGAACACATGCACACCCAGCCGGAAATCGTCCTTATCCAGAGCGGCGCCCCGGGGCGCTGTCCGCCCTGTGGGCCTGCCGTCCCGGGTGTAGATATCAAAGAGTTCCTGGTTTTCCGCGTCCTCCGGCCCCTCTATGGGAATAGGCGTAAGCAGGTTAGGCTCCTCCTCTGCCTTAGGAACAGGCAGCTCGTGTTCCTTCAGACGCGGGATGAAGTTGGGCGCAAATTTTCCCCGGCCCCGGCCCATAATATACAGCATGCCAATGAAGGAAAACACCACCGCGCCGATAAAGTTTACCAGCAGATCCTTCATGGTGTCGTGCAGGCCAATATCAATATAGCCGGGCCAGGCTTCCCCATTTATGAGGATGCTTTCCACCGGCACTGTAACAGCGGCGTTACGCCCGTCGGGGTTTAACAGCACTGAGGTGACGGCTGGAATATAAGTATCCTTCTGCATGTCCATGCGGAAGAACACGTCCATGCCATACTCGAAAAATTCCCACAGCACGCCGATGGTCATGGAAAAGCAGAAAGCCACCACCGCCACGAACACTGGGGACAGCCGGATGCGGAATTTCCGGGAGCGGTTCAAAATATCCACCATGGCAAGGCCGATAGCCGCCATCAAAAAGCCGTTTAAGGTATGGAGGGCTGTGTCCCAGAAGGGGAAGCGCAGGTAATATTCCGATATTTCCCCCAGGATTTCCGCCGAAAAGATAAACAGCAGGATAATAACCTCCAGGACGTTGGGCACGTCAATGTGCAGGCGGCGCTCCACAAAGCTGGGGATTAAAAACAGGAACAGGGTAAGGCCGCAAAGGAACACGTCATACCATTCCCGGTTAAAGATTTGCAGAACCATCACAGCGATTACCAGCATCCGCAGCACTATATAGGTACCAGCCAGCACAGGATGCTCTTTTACCTCCTGCTTTAACCTGGCGCGCTCCTTTGCAGCCTGCATCTGCCTTTCTTCTTTTGTAAGCTTCAGTTTTTTCTTCTTTGCCATAATGCCATCTCCCCTTTTCCCTTTCATGCCTTATTTTAACACAAACCATAGAAAGTTAAAAGTGGAAAAAGAAATTATTCCCTTTCCGCTGGTATATTCTAAAATGACAAATTATTTCAGCCTTTTTTCTGAATTTTTTATAAATATACTTGACATAAAGCAGACTTTAAGGTTTAGAATTATAATTGTATCTATCATGGGGATGGCGTTTTAGTTAAGCGTAAAAGTGCCGGCATCCCCGCGTTTCTGCGTTCTTATGGCTGCAAAGAAGTAAGAATCCGCATGTTTTGAGGGAGGGGAACATATGCAATCTGTTTGGCTGGAGGGGCTGGAACTCCTCTGTTCTAAAGACCGGGCCACCTTGGGTGGGCGGCAGCTGGAGCTTTCCCATATGGAGCGGCAGCTTCTGCTGTTTTTAGCCCAAAACCCCGGCGAGACGCTGACCCGGGAGCGCCTGCTCCGGGAGGTGTGGGGCTATGCCGCTATGGGCGCTACCCGCACCATAGATTCCCACATAAAAAAGCTTCGCGCCCACATGGGCAGCCAGGGGAAGTACATTGTCACCGTCCGGGGCCAGGGATACCGGCTGGATCCGCCTGCCGGGCAGGTGCTCACCTGCGAGTGCAGCCAGTGCGACGACTGCTGCGCCGCTTCTTGAAAATTGCGTCTTACTTGAAGGAAGGCCGGCTGTCTGCCGGCCTTTTGCTTTTGCCCCTCCCCCATTTTACGCGCTTTGCAGGCACGCGCAAGCTTGCTTTTTCCAACGGGATGGCTTATACTTATATTTAAGAACAATAGAGCGAGAGAACAATAGAGCGAGGAGATGCTTTCATGCCCCATGACAGCAGGGTAGCCGTGCTGATAGACGCGGACAATGTTTCATCCAAGTACATCAAAATTATTTTAGACGAGATTTCCAAAGAAGATGGCGTTGCCACCTACAAACGCATTTATGGCGACTGGACGAATCCGGCGCTGGTTTCCTGGAAAAACGTGCTGCTTGACAATTCTGTGCTGCCTGTGCAGCAGTACAGCTATACCACCGGGAAAAACTCCACAGATTCCGCCATGATTATTGACGCCATGGACATTCTCTATTCCGGGAAGGTGGACGGCTTCTGCCTGGTTTCCTCTGACAGCGACTTCACCCGGCTGGCTGCCCGGCTGCGGGAGTCTGGCATGACGGTGCTGGGCATGGGGGAAAGCAAAACGCCCAGTTCCTTTATCTCCGCCTGCAACCAGTTCAAATATCTGGACATTTTAGCCGCTAACGAAGAGGAGGAAGGCGAGGAGCCTGTCAAAGCCTCAGAGCCGCCTAAGAAGCAGCCTGCCAAGCGCACTGCGAAAAAAGCGCCCCAGAAATACCGGACTGCTAAAGAGGAGAAAGCACCGGAAAAAGGAGAACCCAAGCGCCCTGAGGAGCCGCGCACCAGCCTGCGCACCCTGCGCCGGGCCTTGCGCACGATTGTCCGGGAAAACTCCGATGAGGACAACTGGATTTTCATCGGAAAGGTGGGCAATATCCTGGGCAAACGCTATCCCGACTTTGACGTGCGGAACTTTGGCTTTTCCAAGCTTACCCCCTTCCTGGACTCCCTGGATATGTTTGAGATAAAGTCGGAGCGCAAGGACAGCAACAGTTCCCCTCAGATGTATATTAAATTGAAATAAGAATCTGTAAGTCCGGGCTTCCCATGCCTCTAAGAAAATAAAAATTTCAAAAAAATTTTTCTGAGATGCATGGATTTCCCTTTTCCAAACGTATTAGAGATGAAACCGTTAAACGGCTAAACGGCAAAAAAGACTGGAGGAATGAACATGAAAAAACTTTTAACAGGATTTGCCGCAGCAGCGCTGGTGCTTACGTTTACCGCCACCAGTGCTCTGGCAGCGTCCCATCACGGCAGGGCTGTGGGCCGGGTATGCAACGGCCTTCAAACGGGGTGGACACGCCCCATCTGCTCCTTTGTGGACAGCAACGGAGACGGCATCTGCGACAACTACGGCAATGGCAACTGCCACCACGAGGGCTGTTTTGTAGACAACAACGGGGATGGCATCTGCGACAACTATGGCGGCGGCAACTGCCACCACGAAGGCAATTTCGTGGACAGCAACGGCGATGGCGTCTGCGACAACTATGGCGGCGGCAACTGCCACCACGAAGGCAATTTCGTGGACAGCAACGGCGATGGCGTCTGCGACAACTATGGCGGCGGCAACTGCCACCATCAAGGGCAGGGCTGGGGCAACGGAAACGGCAACGGCTGGGGCGGCGGCCACCATGGCCAGGGACACGGCGGCCATCATCGCTGGTAAGTTTTTCCCCGTATGCGCAGCGAGCAGGAGGCGGCCCGGGCAATAGACCTGTATGCCGATATGGTACGCAGGCTTTGCCTGATACATTTGAAAAACCAGGCCGACTCGGAGGATATATTTCAAAATGTGTTTATGAAGTATGTCCTCAGCACTGCTGCGTTTGAAAATGAGGAACATGAAAAGGCATGGTTCATCCGGGTAACCTTAAACGCCTGCAGGGATCTGCTCCGCAGCTTTTTCCGTACACACACAGTACCCTTGGAGGAATTGGTGGATCTGCCTGCCCAAGCCCCGCCGGACACCCGTTGGGTGCTGGAAGCTGTGCTGGGCTTGCCGGAAAAATACCGGGATGTGCTGTACCTGCATTACTTTGAAGGCTATACAGCCCCGGAAATGGGAAAAATTTTACATAAAAACACCAATACAGTGTATTCACTGCTGACCCGCGCTAAAAACCGCTGCGGGAAAAGCTGGGAGGTGACGGAAATGGTTGACAGGCTGCAAAACGCTTTCGCTGCTGTGAAGGCCGAGGAGTCGCTGAAGGAAAAAACTCTTGCCGCTGTTTCCCGCAGGGCCGGGAAGCGCCGGGCCGCCTCCCTCCTCTGGGCAGCGGCTTGCCTGGCAGTTTTTCTGGGGTTGGGCGGCGGCCTGTTCTTTACACCGGTTTCCGCCATCAGTGTGGATATAAACCCCTCTCTGGAGCTTTCCATCAACCGTTTTGACAGAGTGATTGGCGTGGAAGGCTACAACGAATATGGGAAGAAAGTGGCCCAAAGCGTCAGTTTGCTTTTTGCCGATTACTCCCAAGCCCTGGACACTTTGCTTGCCAGCGAAGGCATCCGGGATTGCCTGGAACGCGGAGAGGCTTTGTCCATTTTTGTGGCCTGCGACGATCCTAAGCGCAGCGGTGAAATGCTGAAAAAGGTGGAAACCTCTGCTGGTAGCGGGCGCGGTGTCCACTGCCAAACTGGAAACATGGCCGACTCCGCCGCTGCCCACGAAGCCGGGCTTTCCTGCGGTAAATATCTGGCTTTCTTGGAACTGCAGTCCCTGGATTCCTCTGTCACGCCGGAGGACGTGCAAGGACTGACCATGCGGGAAATCCGTCAATGGATAGCAGAGCTTTCCGGCGAACCTGTCTCTGAGCAGGATTATGAAACAGGCCATGGACATGGAAAGGGCTGCCGCCATCACCATGGGCAGGACACGTAATGGAGTTTATCCGCATATTAGGGCTTGTTTGAAAATAGAGAAAGTGCCGAATTTTTGAGACAAAATGGGGCGGTTTCAACGCGCGTTTTGGATAAAAAGATGGTGTTAGCGATTTTTCAAGCAATCCCTAGATAGGAAAAGGAAAGATACCCCTATTTCTTGGGTTCTTTCCTTTTTTTACAGCAACTTGCGGAATGGGTTAAACCAGATAGGGATAAAAATAGATATGTATCGGCAGGAGCATAGATTTTCTCCTGCCACGCCTATATTTAGGCGGTTTGACGTTTGGTACGCTGCATATATTCCCGTTCCATTTCCCGCATTTCCTCGTCCGTGGGGATGTCCACAATCCCGACATAGGAATAGTAGATGTCGATTTGCTGTGTCCGTTTCCCGTCCTTTTTCTCACGCTCATGGACTACGATTTTATCCACAAATGCGTTTAGGATTTCGGGCGTCAGCTCGTCGATGTGGGTGTATTTCTTGGTGACTGCTATCAGCTTGGCGACATTGGTCGCTTCTGTGTCGGCTTTGCTGACCTCGGCTGTCAAGGCTTCGATTTCCTGCTTTAGCTGTTCCTGCTCGGCTTCATATCCGTCTGACAGCTTGTAAAAGCGTTCGTCATTCAGCTTTCCGTTGACATTATCCTCATAGATTTTACGGAACAGGCGGTCAAGTTCCTTTATCCGCTTTTCGTCCTTTTCTATCTGTTTCTGCTTTGCGGATAACTCGTATCGGCGTTCCGCAAGGGTGGCGTCAATCTGCTGTTGGATAAACACATGCTCAAACTGCTGTAAATAGGAGAGGAAATGCTGAAGCTGTTTCAAGACCAACTGTTTTAATGCGTCCTCTCGGATATAGTGCTGCGTACATTCCTTTGCCCTGCTCGTCCTTTTATACATGGAACAGCGGAAATGCTCATATCCGTTTGCTGTGGCTAAGCTGAGTTTCGCCCCGCAGTCGGAACAATAGAGCAGCCCCGAAAAGATACTTGTCACGCCGCTTTTGGTCGGTCTGCGTTTATTTTCCCGTATCATCTGTACTTTTTCCCACATATCCCTGTCAATGATGAGGGCATGGGCATCCTCGATATACGTCCGCCTGTCCTTTGCGGTTGGAATACGTTTCTTGCTCTTAAAGCCTAAACGGGTGGATTTAAAGCTCTCCGTCACGCCGATATACGCCACATTTTCCAGAATGGATGCAATCGTGGCTGGCTCCCAGTTATAGGGATGTCCCGATTTTTTTGCAACGCCGATTCCCTTTGACATTTTGTAGGCTGACGGGGTAAGCACTTTATCTTCCCAGAGGGCTGTGGCAATGGCTGACACGCCTTTTCCCTGCATGCAGAGTGAGAATATCCTGCGGACGACTGTCGCCGCTTCCTCGTCCACAAGCCAACGGGTTTTGTCATCTGGATTACGCGAATATCCGTAGGGCGGTGCGCCTAAATGCTCCCCCGCAAACCCTTTTGCTTTCTTGACTTCCTTTACCTTTTTGCTCGTGCTTTTGGGATACCATTCGTTGAAAAGGTTGGTAAAGGCGGCAAATTCGTTGCTTTCAAGGCTGCCCGTGTCCACGTTGTCCATGATGGCGATAAACCTCACACCTGCTTCTGGGTAGATGATTTCGGAGTAAGAGCCGACCTCAATATAGCTCCTGCCGAAGCGTGATAAGTCTCCTTGTGTCAACTAAACACCAAATTTTTTACGGATGCCAGAGGCGGCCAACAGGTCTTTCCCAGACCGCCCCCGGCATCCGCTTTATCGTGAAGTAGAAACCTTTATGCCAGTCCTCGTCCTCTGGCTGTGGCGCATACTGCTCCTTCCAGTCACGGAGCAGATGGAGATACCCGCACAGCACCCGGTAGCACCACTCCTCTTTTTTTCGGTACTCCTGCGCCGCCGCCAGTTTGGAAATGACGGACGGCCTTCTCTGGGGCTGCCACGCTTGCAGGCCCTCATACCGCACCCCGAAATCCTCCGCCAGCTTCTCGGCGGCCCTCTTGGGGGAGAGGCCGAACAGCTTGCCCACAAAGTCGATCACATCCCCGTCCTCCTGACAGCCGAAGCAGTGGAACCGCTTATCCACTTTCATGCTGGGCGTCCTGTCATCGTGGAACGGACAGCAGGCCATGCCGTTACGCTTGACCTCGATCCCGTAATGCTCCGCCGCCGCTATTGTTGGTACGGCGTCCTTGACCGCCTCAAATAAATTCATTGTCATGCCCCCTTTCCCGATATGTAGAAAGGGCAAAAAAAGGAGGCACGGCAATCGCCGTCCCTCCTGTGCGCCTATAATGTCATCTTGTCCATGAAGCCAAATACTCCGACATCGGGATGCAGTGCGTTATTCGTATCTTGAAATATACAAGCGTGTGCAGTATAATAATTGAACAAATTGGAATGGTTTCGTTTTAAGCAAATACATTCGTATGTATGATACAAAAATGTAGATAATGTTCGGTCGAGAGAGGTGCATTAATGGATATGTACAATGTAGATATAGTAGTTTCTGATGGAAACGGGCAAATAATATGTTCTCAACCATATGATGAATTTACATATGGCACTAAAGATATTGAAATCCAGAAAATTATGTATGGTAGACAGTTATACGATTTATTAGTCGATGAATTGAATGTAATTAGATATAGCGAAAATGGGACTCTAATACTCGGTGTTATCTTACAGAGCGATATTAATAGAACCGCAATGCAGCTATTAGGTAGAATTGCCGAAGCAATTATTGTTAGAAATTGCCACAACAACATCATTATTAATCAGGAATATTTTTCTATTGCGCGCCAAAAGAGAGCAAAAGAAAAAACGGCAAGAAAATTCTATGCACTTGGAACCGGTCTAAACTATACAAAAATAAATTATCCAAAACATTATAACCCATCTGATACTCAGAGGGATATTGTATGGACTAATGATGTTGGCGAATTGACTATCATGAAAAATCAAGATAGATATTCAACTATCTCTGCCAAAATAGCCGGCCTACAGATTAAGGCCACCAAAAATGGCATTAAATATGTTTTGCCCGATATTATTCAGGGCAGATATGATGTCCCTATTATTTATTTCGATATAGAAAATGATTACCACAAGATTTTGGCTAAAGTATATAAAGATACTAATGTTGACATCGAATATGATATTATACACCCTAACGCAATAGATCCGCGAGGCTATGAAGAATTTTTGCATTATGTAGACTTGGTGTATGCAATGGTCGATGGCAAATTGCATCCAGCAGATTTAGTGATTGGAGCAGATAAATCTGACGATATATTAATGAAAAACGCTTTGCTATCGACAACTTTATCAAATATAAATAAGCCTAATCGAATCCTAATTTAATTTTTGAATGAACGGGAAATCATCTGTACAGGTGATTTCCCGTTTAGTCACCATATTTTCACGCCGCCGTCACGGGAAAGCAGGCCACCCAGAAAATCCGCCGCCTCGCTCATACGGTCATGCTCATTTCCATAGGTCCACTCTGTCACGGTATCTCCGCACATCTGCTCCCGCATCCAGTCAACCTTTCATTGATGATAATCTAAGAGAACAAACCTAAAAGTGGCAAAGTTTTTATACCTTGCCACTTTTAGCACTTATACGAAGATTATTTCGTTATTCACAATCCCCCTCGCACACGCCCTTATGTTATTCACTCTTCCTGTCCATTCTAAGGCGTTTTCTGCCTTTAACTGTTCCGTTATGCCTTGCTCCTGTTTCAAGCCCTCTATGAGCCTTTTAAAGCGTTCCTGCGCCTGCCTGTCGATGTCGGCAAGGTAGGCGTTGAGCCTGCCGCTTGTGAGAAGATTGATGTATGTAACCTTTCGGTACTTCTTCAGATAGTCCAGATGCCGCTGTCCCCATGTGCCTATCGGCTGTTCTTTTTCGGCGGATATGGTTAAGCATGGTATTAAATAATCTCCTTGCCACTCGTATTTGCCGCCTAATTCCTCAAATAATGATTTTGCCATCTTCTAGTTCCTCCAAATAAGATATTCACTCCACATTATTGTGTCTGTTGTCTTAAACGCAATTTTGAGTTTTCTCCTTATCTGGTTTCACTCATATTACAATCTCGGAAAAAATGCTTGACAAAGTTCTTTCATTGTCGTATAATATATTACGGTGATTGAAGCGAATGCTTCTGCCAAAAATCCTATGCGCCAGTAGCTCAGCCGGATAGAGTGTTTGGCTACGAACCAAAAGGTCGGGGGTTCGAATCCCTTCTGGCGTGCCATCCTAGGAAAACCAAAAAGATATTTGGGCAAAAAACCGCGTAACCACGCGGTTTTTTGCATCTCAAAAGGCTGGATTTCGAAAGTGCCGAAACGTGGATGTAAAAACGGCGTTTTGGCTTTCCGGCAGGAAGTGAACCCTCACAACAACAGAATAGAACGAAATGAGGTGGCCAGCAGAAGAAAAACTGCTGGCCATCTCACCTTAAAAATACATAGCCGGTCGCTGGAGAGCCATCTCCAAAACAAGCGACCGGCTTTTTCTATTTCATGAAAGAAGGTGTATCGAATGATTAAAGTAAAAATCACTAGTCAGGCTGGAGCGACACTCGAAAAGGAACTACCCATCAACATCCATGAACTGCACCACGCTATAGTAGAAATGGGTATCCGAAAAGCGCCCCGGAGTATCCTGCTTACGGATGACAATGCCGCTGACGTGGAGCTCACTGCCGACAACGAAATCGGAAGTGGCCTGTTGCGGGTGTTTAGCAAGGGTGACACCCTGGCTGATGCCAACACCGTAGCCTTTGCGGTATCCACCGCCAGAGAAGAAATTCTGTCAGAACTGGAGCAAAACATCATCCACAACCAGTATCTTACCAAGGAAATGCTCTTCGAGGATATCCGTGACATGACCCAGGCCGCCGGTCCGGTCAAGCTGACGTTCTACTGCCCATTGGTAGGCCAACTGGATGACGGCGAGTGCGACGAGTATGTCGAGGTGGGCAGCGGTTTCCTGGTTGCGTATCAAGACCAGATCGAGCAAGGCATCGCCGACGAGCAGGCCCCTGAAATGGGTGACATGGCGCAGTATCTGGACAGAAATCCTGGTGTAGCAGCCAAACTCATGTCCGCAGTCTGGACGGTGGAGGAAATGGACGGCAGGCTCCTGGGCCGGATCGACTGCCACCTCAAGGAACCGCTTCCCGCAGAAGAAATGACAGATCTGCGGGAAGAGATCATCGGGCAATGCTCAGATGGGCTTGGAGAGGGCTTCGAGCAGCGGCCCATCAGTACGGATGAGGGCGACCTCTACGTCTCCTACTGGCAGAGCGGCGATGGCTATTTCCTCTGCACCGAGGATGAACTGGAAGAACACTTGGATCAGCACCAGGGCATGAAAATGTAGTGTTGCATAACGCGGAAAGCGAGGTTCAATATGAACGAATGGGATCGCCTGCATCGTCAGGCAGAGAGATACAAGGCCGAGTACCCCTCCGGCATCCGGATCATGCTGCTGAGTATGGGCCAGGACATTCACCGTGTCAGCGACAACACGCGCGGGACCGTCATGGCGGTGGATGATATCGGCACCCTGCACTGCCGTTTCGACAATGGCCGGTCGCTGGGACTCATCCCCAGCGAGGACTCCTTCCGTAAGCTGACCGAAGAAGAACTGGCAGAAGAACAGGAAGAAAATCAGGATATGGACGAGGACTGCCCGTCCATGAGAATGTGAGGAATCCCTATGAAAGATATGAAAATCAGGGCTGTGTTTGAGCAGGAAGTCTATATCGACCCGGTGGAGGCGTTCAGGGCACTCAAGGCACGGCTGGGTTTTGCGCCCAGGGATGGCTTTGTCTGTGTCAAGGACGGAGAATTGGTATACGGCGAGGATGTCAGCTACCACGGCTCCCCCATGTATGAGTATGAGACCATTTCCAACAATCCAAAGTGGCTGGAGTTGTACCAGAGCGTGCAGTGCCTGGATGACTACTTCTGCCACTCAGATGAACCGCAATGGCAAAAGGAAATCGAACCGGACATGGATGAGGACGAAGATTTTGGAATGAGAATGTGAGGTGAAATTTAACTATAAGGCAGGCCGGATGGCAGATGGCTATCCGATTTTTTGATATGTTCGCGGGGGACGGCGGTTTTCGCTCTGGCCTTGAGGCCGTGGGCGGCTTTGAATGCGTGGGCCACTGCGAAATAGACAAATACGCAAATCAGGCGTACAACGCTATGTACAACACAGAAGGAGAAGTTTTCTATGCAGACGCTAGAACCATCGACCCCGGCACGCTGCTGGATATCGACCTTATTTGCGGAGGCTTCCCTTGCCAGTCTTTTTCAATCGCTGGAAAACGGCGAGGATTTGCCGACGATGCCAGAGGAACTCTGTTCTTTGAAATCGCACGTCTTGCCGCCAGTAAAGGACCTGCATTTCTGCTGCTTGAGAATGTTCCCGGGCTCTTATCTCATGACCAAGGCCGGACATTTACGACAATCCTCGCTACGCTGGATGACCTGGGGTACGATGTCGCGTGGCTGAGGTGCATGAGTTGAGCAGGCTCAACTCACACAGCAAGGATTTTGGAGTCCCCCAGTCCCGCAAAAGGGTGTATATTGTCGGATATCTTAGAGGAAAATGTGCCGGAGAAATACTTTCTTTCACAGACACAAATGGAGCGGCTCTTGAGCAAGTCCTACCTGGCCCGGAAGGGTGCCGGGTATACTCCCCCGCCGGAGTATCCATTACCCTGACCAGCACCGCTGGCGGGTTTGGCGGCAAGACCGGTCTGTACGATGTTACTCTGCCCATAAAAGTTATGACGAAAGCAGGCTATCAGCTTGCCAGGCCCGGCGACAGCATCGACCTGGCCTACGCCACCATGAATACCCGGCGCGGCAGGGTTGGGTATAAAATCGCGCACACTGTTACCCCTGGAAATAACCAGGGATATTTTTTTATCGACCTGAACGAAAACCCGGAACTGACCGAAAATGCCAGGTGTCTGCTGGCAAATCAGGATGCGGGCATCGGCAAGTTCAAGGGAGGAAAGTCAGGTGTTTTTGTAGAGGGACAGGCTCCCTTTTCCATCCCTGTGCAAGACACGGACGGCAACCTGCACTACGGCAAAGTGAGAAAACTTATGCCTATAGAGTGCTGGCGCTTGCAGGGGTTTAGTGACGAGCAGTTCCACAAAGCTGCGGATACCGGGCTGTCCAACGCACAGCTCTATAAGATGGCTGGCAACGCCGTTACGGTGCCTGTCATTTCCGCATTGGGCGAGAAAATCAAAGACATTTTTTGGAGGTCACCATGCCGAACCATGTAATAAATATTATCAAAATCGAAGGGAATCCTGCCAGGATTAACACTCTGTTTGCGGCCATCAAGAACGATGAATACGGCCTGGGTTCCATCGACTTCAACAAACTAACCCCCATGCCCGCAGAGTTGGATATTGAAGAAGGCCCCCGGACTACGCGTGGTCTGAAAGCCTACCAGGACTTCATTGAGGTCTATACCTTTAACGGCAAAAAAGAGGACTTCGACCTGCTGAACATCCCCGAAAAATCCGAGCAGGCATTCCTGCGTGTTCACCCCGACATCGACCAGACAGAATGGAAATTGGGCAAGCAGGCGTTTCAGAATGAGCAAAAATACGGCGCTGCCAGCTGGTACAAGTGGCGCACACGGAATTGGGGTACCAAGTGGAACGCCTACGGCTACGAGGGCGGTGTTCAGTTTGACGGTAAGACCCTACAGTTCCTGACCGCCTGGTCGCCGCCCACACCCATCATGGAAAAGCTGGCTGCTATGTATCCCGACCTCGACTTTGTACACCAGTGGGCAGATGAAGATATCGGTCACAACTGCGGCGAGGTGGAGTACCACAACGGAACGCCGGATGGGGAGTTCTACCCTACCGGGCAGGAGGCCGTCGACTATGCCAATGGCCTATGGGGATTTTATGGCATGGATGAAGATGAGGACGAAAGCGAAGATATGGGAGGGCCGAAGTTGTGAGCATCAAAAAGATCACTACTGACGCCCTGCGCCGCATGGGAAACACTGAGGGCCTGATCCTCCAAGGCTGCGGCGGGGATTTGCAGGAGTGGGTGGACGGCCTCAACAAAATGCTGACCGAGGAAGGTATCCTGCAAAACGGCAGCAAGTTTACGGAGTGTTCTGCATTCGAGCACAACGGCCTGACCTGCCTGCTGTTCCCCTTCAAAGATGTCAGTGTGGATGTAGGCAGACTGGCAATCTGGAGGCTGAAAACTCACGATACCTTTGGCGGGACTTGGCTGTCTGATTATGTTCCCAATTATTTGGGCGAGTTTGAAGAATCCGCAGAAATGGGGGCAGATGAGGACCTCGACAGCGGGATGTCCATGAAATAAGTATAGCAAAAATTTAGGCCGGTATCAATCGTTCAGAGGACGATGATACCGGCTTTTTTCGTTTTCTGGACAGTTTTCCGGCATAGAAAAGAGATGATAATATATCAAATCGCCGGTATCCTGGGTGGGCAATAAAGCGCCCATCCTCCCCATCATTTACAGCTTGTTTCCTCTGAAATATGGCAGGTTCGTGGAGGTGTTTGGCGGCTCCGGCAGTGTGCTGCTGGGCAAGCCACCTGACCCTTTCGAGATTTACAACGACTTTGACCGGAACCTTACGAATCTGTTCCACTGCATGAAAGAGCGCACCATGGCGACCATCCGGGAGTTGGGCTTTTGCAGCCTCAATTCCAGAGCAGATTTTATGGCTATCAAGAAGTTTTTCCAACATGAACAGTTCGACGATAAATTCCTGGCAGAAGAAATGGAGCTAACGGAGGTCCTGTTTTCACCTCCAGTAGCGGAAGAATTGCAGGCTATACGTCAGCGCATCACGAAAGATTACGATGTACGCCGGGCGGCCATGTACCTGAAGTTGCTGCGGTACAGTTATTCCAGCGGGAAGAAATCTTTCGCCTCCCAGCCCTTTGATTTGCGGCGGCTGTTCAGTTTGATTCAACAGTTAGAGGGCAGGCTGGCTAACGTGGTAATCGAAAATCAGGATTTTGAAACCCTCATCCACCATTATGACCGGCCAGACACCTTCTTCTACCTGGACCCGCCGTATTTCTCCACAGAGGATATGTACGCGGTGGAGTTTGCTTGGGCAGACCATGTGCGCCTGCGGGATACGGCGGCAGCTATGCAGGGAAAGTTCCTGCTCTCGTATAACGACTGCCCGGAGATTCGGGAGTTGTATGACGGTTTTCCTGTGTTCGATTTCACCAGGGTACACTCCATGGCGCAAAGATACGAGGCCGGGAAAGAGTTCAAGGAACTGCTTATCGGTAATTACGATTTATTTGAAAGAGAAAAAGCCAAGCCAGCGCAACTGGCATTTGAGATATAGGAAGTGATTATTTTGAAAAGTGAGCAATTTATTCTGGTGTCCGTTCCCCTGGAAATGTTCCTGGAAGCGGGCATCAACACCGAAAGCATCATCCAAGTGAGCGCCCGCGCCGGGAAAATCATCATCGACACGCCGGATACCACAGCGGATTATGTCTGCGACCGGGACTGCGAAAGCTGCCCGCTGAACGCTGTTCCCTGCGAGTTTGATTGTGAAAGCTGCCCCTGCGAGGCCAACTGCGACGGAAGGGGACTTGATGAATGAAAAAGCTACTGCGCATTTTGGGCAAGCGGGGACGTATCACGATTCCCTATGAAATCAGGCAGCGGGTGGGTTTTGCCTACAACGACGTGCTGTCTTTTACTGAGTCTGCTGACGGCAGGTCGGTGATTGTCCGCAGAGAAAAGCTCTGCGACAACTGCCAAGACAAAACTGTACAGGCCGTGACGGATGACCACGCCATGCTGTTGGAGCTACTGGACTCTCTGCCGGTAGAACTGCAAAAGGCTGCATTCGTGCAGCTTTCCGAGAGCCTGGGCAGGCTGCCCAAGAGGGAAATCCGGACCGGCCCTCCGCGCATCCGGGAAGCTGACACACCGATATAACAGGAGGTGTTCTGGATTGAAAACGATCCGCGCTCCGCCCAAATCGTCCAAAGTTTTCGGCTGAATCTTTGTTGCATATTTATTTGATTTTGGCCTGGACTTTTCGGGAGTTTATGGTATCCTTGTGGTCAAGAAAAACTCCAAGAGAGGATGAACCCTATGAAGAAAATCCTGACCACTATTTTAACCGCTGCCCTGCTGGTGAGCAGTGCTGGGTGTCAGATGAAACAGCCACAGGCCACACACTCCGAGCCGGAACCCGCGCTCCAGGCGCTTGTGCTGAATGTAGACTTGCCCAGCGATATCAGCGGGGAACGTATTGACACGAGTGCCGTCATAGAGCAGATCACGGCTGGCCTCAAGGTTAAACTGGATACGGCAGAAAGGGAAAAAGAGGCCGCACAGGTTGCAAAAGAGGACCCCAAAACCGCCCCTGCCGCTCAGCAGAAAGAAGCAAAGGAGTCAGAGGAACAGCAAAAAAATCCAGCTATAAAGCCAAAAACGGCAGCATCCACCCCTACCCCTGAACCGCCTGCCACCGAGCCTGACGCCTACCTGAAGGTGACTGTGAAAGCCACACCCACCCCACCGCCAGCGGCTACCCCTGCACCGGCGCCGGCTCCCACGCCGGAACCTCCAGCAGCAACCCCGGAACCGGTACAGTCCACCCCGGAGCCGGTCATAGAGGAATCCAGCTTCGACATCGGCTATTGGATAGGCTATGCGCAAAGCTGCGCACAGGGGCTGGGCCTACGGCTGGAAAGCTCAGCAGTAGACTGCTGGGACAATCCCCTGGGGGCCGGGCCGCGCAGCACCTGTCTGGAGCGGGACATCAGCAGCAGGCTGAATAGATATGCAAACGACCCGGATATCACCGATGTGTGGGTGTGGTATGAATCCATCGGCGGGAACAACTACAACATCTATATCGGGTACGCATGACAACCAAAAACCTCAAGGACACTACGAAAGTAGTGTCCTTTTTTTGTTGCCCATTCGGGCAGAAAAGGAGAGTAAATGACATCTATAGTTAAAAGAAAGAGCATGGCGCTGGTCATGGCCCTGCTGCTTTGCTTTTCCATGTTCGTGAGTTTCGGCACTACAGCCCAGGCCGCCGGAGAACGCTCGGAAATCTATATGGTTTCTTTCCCTCGCGACGCAGAAGCCAACCGGGATCACTGGGAACGTGACAATCTCCAGTTCATGAACGGCTGGTATATGGACGCCTATGATATGTTCGCCACCTTTGCGGTCGGCTCCTATGAGGGCAAGGTGGCGTACTGTATTGAGCCGGGTACGCCCATCGACAACGCTCATACCTTCACGGCAAAGGACGAAACTTTTTGGGATAACTATCCCTCGTCCCTCAACAAGACTATTGATGCCGACACTATAAAATCGCTCATTGGCAGGATTTTGCAGTACGGCTATAATGGGAATATCGACCCCACCTGGGTGTCGCAGAACAGCACCGCTGCCGACAAACTTGCTCACGTTTACGCAACCCAGCTGTTGATTTGGGAAACCATTGTGGGCGAACGTGACGAGAATTTCGGTCATGTCAGCACCGGCGGTAAGAATGCCGTCCTTGAATTTATCAAGCAGAGCCATCCGCTGCGCAGCCGGATTCTGGACCATTACAACAGCATGGTGACCAGTGTCCAGAATCACAGCAAGGTGCCGTCCTTCATGGCAAAGAGCAAGGGCAAAGCGCCCACCATCGAACTGGAATGGGACGGCAACCAGTATACCGCTTCGCTGACCGATACCAATAAAGTGCTGGGTAACTACACCTTTTCCTCCGATTATACTGGCATGAAGTTCACCACCAGCGGCAACACCTTAACCATAACCAGCCCCACCGTGCCTACCGGCGATGTGACTGTCAGCGCCAGCAAAAAGGACTCCAAGCGCATGGGCTTGGTTGTGTGGGATGACGGCACCTTCGGCCCTGGCGTTGGGCAGCAGAACACGGTGACCTACACGCAGTCTGTCACAGACCCCATCGCTGCTTACCTGAAACTCAATGTTTCTTACGGTTCCGCAAAAATCATCAAGACCTCTGAGGACGGCAAGGTGGACGGAATTACCTTCCGCATCACCGGAAACGGCATCGACCAGACCGTCACCACCAACAGCCGGGGCGAGGTGCAGATCGACAATTTGCAGCCGGGCGAGTATACTGTGAGTGAGCAAATGGCCGGGGACTATGTCCCCCAGGAGCCGCAGAAGGTAACCGTGCAGGCCGGGCAGACAGCAGCCGTTTCTTTCAACAACACTCTCCAGAAGGGCAGCTTGACCGTTACCAAAAACAGCGAGGATGGCCTGAATTCTGGTGTTCGTTTTCATCTCTATGGGACTTCTTCTACCGGAGAAACTGTTGATCTCTACGCCACCACCAACGGCTCTGGCGTAGCGCAGTTCACCGATGTACCCACCGGCAGCGGGTATACCTTGGAGGAAGTGGATACGGCTGTCCGTTACGTTGTGCCTGCCACGCAGACCACCAATATTGAGTGGGAGAAGGTCGCCAACGTATCTTTCCGCAACGTGCTGAAAAAGTTCAATATCACTCTGAATAAGGTGGACGGCGAAACGACTGCGCCCCAGGGTGACGCCACTCTGGCAGGGGCCATCTACGGCGTGTACAAGGACGGCAAGCTGGTGGACACCTACACCACAGATTCCGAAGGCCATTTCACCACCAGCTACTATGTGTGTGATTCTGGCTGGACGGTGCAGGAGATCAGCCCCAGCGAGGGCTACCTGCTGGATGAAACCGCCTACCCTGTAGGTGCAGACCCCAAACAGTATGAGGTGGAGTTCAACTCCGTCCCTGCTGTCACCAGCCCCGAAACCGTGCAGAAGGGAAAAATCACCCTCATCAAGCACTGCGACGATGGCTCCACCCAGATTGAGACTCCCGAGGTGGGTGCTGAGTTTGCTGTATTTTTGAAATCTGCTGGTGATTACAGCAGCGCCAAGGAATCCGAACGTGACTACCTGACCTGCGACGAAAACGGTTACGCCGAAACCAAGCTGCTGCCCTACGGCGTGTACACCGTCCGCCAGACCAAAGGCTGGGATGGGCGCGAGCTCATGAAGGATTTCGACGTGTTCATCAATAAGGACGGCGGCGTGTACCGCTATCTTATTAACAACGCGCCATTCACCAGCTACGTCAAGGTAATCAAGACCGACGCCGAAACCGGCAAGGCTATCCCCTACGCCGGAGCAGGTTTTCAGATTTACGACCCCAACGGGCAGCTCGTCACCATGCAGTTCACCTACCCGGCAGTAACCACCATCGACACCTTCTACACCACCACTGACGGTACCCTCATTACGCCGGAAGTTCTGCCTTACGGCACAGGCTATTCTCTGGTGGAGGTGCAGGCTCCTTACGGCTATGTGCTGAACTCGGAGCCTGTCTATTTCGATATCACACCCGACAATTCCACTGAGGAAAGCGCTGTTACTGTGGTAGAAGTGGAGCGATCCAATATGCCGCAAAAGGGCACAATCTCCCTCAACAAACTGGGAGAAGTGTTCTCCTCCGTGACAGCTTTGGGTGGCGCGGCCACCGACGAGGCTGGCAACGAAGCCACCTTCCCCGTCAGCTACCAGCCGGTCTATGAGGAAAGGGCTCTGGCAGGTGCGGTCTACGAGGTGACCGCTGCTGAGGACATCATCACCCCGGACGGTACTTTGCGCTATGCGGCGGGCGAGGTGGTGTCCACCCTTACGACCGCCCAGGACGGCCCCGTTGCCACCGAACCCCTCTACCTGGGGAAGTACCAGGTGCGGGAAATCGAGGCCCCGTTTGGCACCGTGTTGGACACAGAAACGCATCTGGTGGAGTTAACCTATGTAGGACAGGAAATCGATATCACCGAAACCAGCACCACTCTTCATGATGACCGGCAGAAGATCAAAATCAGCCTGGAAAAGGTGCTGGAACAGGACAAGCAGTTTCAGATCGGCATGAACGGCGAGATCATTACGGTACAGTTTGGTCTGTACGCCAGCGAGGATATCGCCGCCGCAGACGGCTCCGTCATCCCCGCCGATGGCTTGATTGAAACCATAAACTGCTCCGAGGACGGTACTGTTACCTTTGCCACTGACCTGCCCCTGGGCAGCTACTATGTGAAAGAAATCAGCACCGACAAGCATTACACTCTGCCAGACACTGTGTACCCGGTTGTGTTCGATTACGCCGGGCAGGATATTTCTGTTGTAGAAATCGCCCTGAACGATGGTGAACCTATCACCAACGAACTCATCTACGGCAGCATCAAAGGCCTGAAAATTAACCGGGAAAATCAGGAAACCATCGCCGGTGCGCTGTTTGGATTGTTCCGTCCTGATGCATTACAGTTCACTTCGGACACCGCCATACTGACATCCACGTCAGACGAGGATGGTGTGTTCTCCTTTGAGAATGCCCCTCTGGGCAACTGGATCGTGCGGGAGCTGCAGCCTGCCGACGGGTATCTCCCCAACACGGATGTCCACCATGTGCAGGTGGAGCGGGACGAGCAGGTTATTGAAATCACGGTTGTTAATGACCGCATCCCGGAACTCAGCACAACTGCATCCATTGATGGCGAAAAGGAAGTCAACGCTACCGAAATCTTCACGCTGGAAGATGTAGTGGAGTACACCCATCTGGTGCCGGGCAAGGAGTATGTTGTCAAGGGTGTGCTTATGGACAAATCTACAGGCAACCCTCTGAAAATTGCTGGCGAGAAGGTAAAAGCTGAAACTGTTTTTACACCCGAAACGCCTAATGGTTCTGTAATTGTCTCTTTTGAGTTCGACGCCAAGTATATCAAAGCCGACACAGATATCGCGGTGTTCGAGAATCTGTATCAGGATGGCCGGAAATTGGCTGTCCATGCCGACCTGGACGATGAGAACCAGACGGTCACCGTCCATGTGCCTGAGATCGGCACCCAGGCCACCATCGGAGAGGAAAAAGAAGTTACCGTCGATGGCCCCATCACCATTGACGATGTGGTCGCTTATAAGAATCTGACTCCCGGCAAGGAGTATTCTGTGTACGGCATCCTTATGGACAAGACCACTGGCGAGGCCCTCAAGGTGGACGGCGAGGAAATCCATGCCGAGAGCACTTTCACTCCCGAAACCGCAGACGGCGAAACTGTAGTACAGTTCACCTTCGATACCACCGGGCTGGTGGATTCCACCGAGATTGTGGCCTTTGAGAGCCTGTCCCGTGAGGGGATCGAGCTGGCGGCTCACGCCAACATTGAGGACCCTGCTCAGACCGTCAAAGTGACTGTCACCGGGCCGCGGATCGGCACGAAAGCCACTGTGAACGGCAAGAAAGAGGTATCCGACGAGGGTCTCATCACCATTGAGGACGTGGTGTCTTACAAGGGCCTGACTGCTGGGAAAGAGTACAAGCTGACCGGTACGCTCATGAACAAGACCACCGGCGAACCCTTTAAGCTCAACGGTGAGGAAATCCGCGCCGAGGTTGTGTTTACGCCCGAAAAAGCTGAAGGAGAGGTCACAGTCTCCTTCCCCTTTGACACCTCTTGGGTGAACTCCACTACAGATATCGTGGTGTTCGAGAAACTGTCTCTGAACGGCAAAGAAGTCGTTGTTCATGAGGATATTGGCGACAAGGAGCAGACCGTTACCATCACTGTCACCAGGCCGGAGATCGGCACAAAGGCCACCATCGGCGGCAAAAAAGAAGCCGCTCCCGCAAAAGAAATCACCATTGAGGACGTGGTGTCCTACAAGAACCTGACCCCTGGCTTGGAGTACAAGCTGGCAGGCGTTCTCATGGACAAAGCCACAGGCGAACCCCTGAAGATTGACGGTCAGGAGATTCGGGACGAGGTTGTTTTCGCTCCCGAAAAGGCAGACGGTGAAACTGTAGTGCAGTTCACCTTTGACGGCAGCGGCATCACCCAGGCCACGGAAATCGTTGTGTTTGAAACTCTGTATCAAGGCGAGGTAAAAATCGCCGCCCATGAGAATATCAACGATGAGGGGCAGACAGTGAAGATCGTGCCGCCCACGCCGGACAAGCCCACCACTCCCAATCCCGGCAACCCTCAGACCGGCGACCGCTCCATGATGGGCTTCTGGCTGGGCCTGGGCGCAATCGCCTTGGGCGGCCTGGTGTCCGGTATCATTATGTACAGCAGAAAGAAAAAGGAGCAGGATTTTGAATGATGAAGAAGGTGTATATCTGTGCTCCCCTGGGCGGGGACGTGGCAGGCAATCTGGAAAAGGCAAAGCGGTATAGCGAATACGCACTGAGGTGCGGGGCGGCTCCGGTCACCCCGCATTTTTATGCGATGTGTTTGAATGACAGCATCCCCAAGGAGCGTGAAATGGGCATTGCGGCCGGGCTTAGCCTGTTGTGGTTTTGCGATGAGGTCTGGGTGTTCGGGGATGAAACCACGGAGGGCATGGCGCAAGAAATCAAGCTGGCGCACAATCTCAATATCAAGGTTAGAATTATCAAGGAACATGAAATCAAAAAAGTGATAGGAGATGTTTTGGCATGAGAAAAAGATGGGAAAAGTTTTTGCTCTGCACTGTGTTTGCGGCCCTGCTGGTGCCGGTTCTGGCGGTTCCCGCTATGGCGACCGGCGACGTGGCAGGGGCAATTCAGAGCACATGGACAACGGCACAAACCCAGATCCGGGCGGTGGTGGACAACGTGGTGTTCCCCGTCATAGACATGATCCTGGCAATCCTGTTCTTTGTTAAACTTGGAACTGCATATTTTGAATACAAAAAACATGGGCAGTTTGAGTTTACTGCTCCTGCCATCTTGTTCGCCTGCTTGATTTTCATGATGACGGCGCCGCTCTATATCTGGACTATTCTGTAATTTTTTGACCGGGAGATGGGCGGCGTGCGCCGTCCATCATCCCTACATTTTTAGGAGGTGGTCAACATTTTTGATTGGTTAGGCGACATCCTCGGAGGTATTGGAAGTGCCGTAGGCGGGGTGTTCGATACGATTGGAGAGCAGGTGTCTGCTGCCATATGGGACGCCATGATCCGATGGTTTTACAACACGATTTTTGACGCAGCCAGCGATTTCTTCACCATGATGGGAAACATGGGCGCGGATATTTTCGACCTGAACTGGGTCAGCGCGACCATATCCCTGTTTACCATGTTCGGCTGGTCGCTGTTTATCGCCGGAACCGTAGTAGCTGTGTTCGATATAGCCATAGAATACCAGACCGGCAGGGCCAGTGTCAAGACTACTGCAATAAATGTGCTGAAGGGCTTTTTCGCCTGTTCATTGATTGGGATTGTTCCTGTAGAACTTTATAAGTTCTGCATCAATTTGCAGAACACCTTTGCCGGTGATTTGACACGGATATTTTCCGGGCAGCAGGCGCAAGGGCTGTCGGAGCAGAGCATTGCTATCCTAACGGCGAACTTTGTACTGCCGCAGAATACCGTAATAGGGCTGTTTGAATTGCTGGCCCTCATAGCTTTTGCGTACTGCGTGATGAAAATTTTCTTTGCTAATATCAAGCGCGGAGGAATTTTATTGATTCAGATGGCGGTAGGAGCGCTCTATATGTTCTCGGTTCCCAGGGGATACACCGACGGCTTCAACCAATGGATAAAGCAGATCATTGCCCTGTGCCTGACGGCATTTTTACAGACAACCTTGCTGTTCCTGGGATTGCTGACTTTCTCGGATAATATGCTGCTGGCCCTGGGGATCATGCTGGCAGCGGGCGAAGTGCCGAGGATCGCCCAGCAGTTTGGGCTGGATTCCAGCGTAAAAGTCAATATGATGAGTGTTGTCCATGCCACCAGCACGGCGGTCAACATGACCCGGTCTGTGGCAAAGGCACTCGCATAAAGGAGGCATCAAATGACGACCTATTTATATCCGCAAAACCTGAAAGCGACGGCGAATCTCTGGCTCTGGGGCCTGCGTGACTTCGCCATCTTGTGCGTGGCGGCGCTGCTGTCCGTGCTGGCGCTGGTGCAGCTCCACTTCATGGTACCGGCGGCAGTGACGCTGTGTTTTGCTTTTCTCACCATCCGCATGGATGACACCACGGTGCTGGACTTCCTGCGGTATGCCGCCAGCTACTTTATATCCAGCCAGCAAACCTACGATTGGAGGTAATGAAAATGGGCATAAAGAAGAAAGGCCGCTCCACCCAGGAGCTCATGGGGATTCAGAATTTCACCAGATACGGGCTTGCCACCAGCCGTGGCGAGCTCTTATTTTTTCTGGTGTCCCCCACCAATATCTCGGTGCTGTCCCACACGAACATCGAGATAAAGATACGCCACCTCATGATGGTGCTGTCCGCCATCCCAGATATCGAGATCACCTGCACCGACTCCTGCGAGTGCTTCGATGACAACCAGGCATATCTGCAAGGGCGGCTCCACGAGGAACGTAACCCCCAGGTGCGGCATCTCTTGGAACAGGACATGGATATGCTGGACCGGGCGCAGGCGGAGATGGCGACGGCCCGGCAGTTCCTGTTCATAAGCCGGTGTAAAGGGATGAAGTCTGAACAGGTATTCCAGGCCGTGAACCGCATTGAAAAGGTGATCTCCGAGCAGGGCTTTGAGGTGCGGCGCATGAGGAAAAGCGATATCAAGCGATTCCTTGCTATCTATTTCGATTCCAGCATGAACGGCGACCAACTGCCGGACACCGACGGCGGCCAGTTTTTCGAGGTATACTATGACGAGCCGGAGGATTAAGTTCGGCGTTTTTGCTATTCTGTTGTTGGGTGTTCTGATGGTCTGCGGCACTATGGTGGGCCGGGAATTGCTCTTACGGCAGAAAGAAAAAGAGGACTTCGAGCAGCTCGTTAAGCTTGTGACTGTGGAGAATCTCGATGTGAATTCCACGCCATCGGGATCTCCTGCTATCACTGAGCAGCCAGGGGCCACCGCAACTCCTACCCCGGATAATGAGGAAGAATCCCAAGAGCAGCGTCGTGACCTCTCTGAATTGTTTGCAATGAACGGTGATTTTGTGGGCTGGCTGTGCATCCCCGGCACTGACATTAACTACCCGGTTATGCACACGACAGACGATCCCGAGCGGTACCTGCGCCGGAATTTCCACGGCGAGTACAGCGAATCGGGTGTGCCTTTTCTGGATTTTCGGTGTAGCCTGGACAGCGACAACCTCATCATCTACGGCCACAACATGATGAACGGCACCATGTTTGCGGGACTGCGGGGTTATGTACAGAAGGATTTCTGCGACCAGCACCCCATCATTGAATTTCAAACAGCGGACGGCTGTGCTGAGTATCAGGTGTTCGCTGTCATTCAAGTGAAAAGCAACGATGAGTGGTATAAGTTTGTAGGTGCCGATAACGCAGAAGATTTCAACAACGCTGTTGAGAAAATTGCTGGCAAAGCGCTGTTCACCACCAATCCTATCCCTAAATATGGACGGCAGCTTTTGACCCTGTCCACCTGTTATGATTCCGCCCACAACGGCAGGCTGCTGGTCATAGCAGCAAAAATATAGAAATGGAAGTGTTTATATGTTCAAGAAAAAACGCAAAAAGATGAATCCGGCCCAGCTTGAGGCTGTCCGCACCAAGGACTTCTTCGACTGTATCCTGCCTGGTGCTGTTCGGTTTATGAGCGACTATTATATCGTGGGCGACAGTTACCGCAGTGTGTGGGTAGTGCGGGAGTACCCGCCCAGCACCGAGGAGCAAGCAATTTTGTCCCAGCTCGCCGACCGCAGCGGCGTGACCCTGCGCATCTATCACCGGCTGGTGGAGCCTATGGAGCAGCGCAAAATCATGCAGAATGCCACTAGAAAAAATAAGCTCCTGTCCGGCGGCAACGATGTCAATGAAACCATCGAGGCTCAGGGGAACCTCCAGGATGTGGTAGAACTCCTCGCCAACCTGCGGAAGAATAAGGAACCCCTGCTCCATTGTTCCGTCTTTATCGAGCTAAAGTCACGTTCGCTGGACAAGCTGAAGGAACTCCAGAGCGAGATATCCATGGAACTGACCCGCTCCAAAATCTCCGTCGACAGGTTGACCCTGCGCCAGAAAGAGGGCTTCCTTTCTGTTCTGCCGGTGGGCGCCAACCAGTTTGGAGCGCAATATGAGCGGGTGCTGCCTGCCAGTTCTGTGGCAAATCTGTACCCCTTCAACTTCTCCGGCAAGACAGACCCCCATGGCCTTTATATCGGGCGGGACAAGTACGGCTCCAATGTGCTGGTCGATTTCGACCGCAGGGCAGAAGATAAGACAACCAGCAACATCCTCATCCTGGGCAACTCCGGGCAGGGAAAGTCTTACCTGTTGAAACTCATTTTAACAAATATCCGGGAAAGTGGCAAGACCTGCATCTGCCTGGACCCGGAGTCCGAGTATGAGGAACTGACCTGCGCCTTGGGTGGATGTTATATCGATTTCATGTCCGGGGAGTACACCATCAACCCGCTGGAACCAAAAGCATGGACAGACGGCTCCGGGGATGTGGACGCCGCTACACCGGATGCTTTCAAGCGAGTCACCCGTTTGAGTCAGCATATCGCCTTCCTCAAAGACTTCTTCCGGGTCTATAAGGATTTCAGCGACCCTCTAATTGACACGATAGAAATCCTGCTCATGAAACTTTACGCCCGCTTCGGCATCACGGACAGCACCGACTACTCCACAAAGCGGCCCACGGATTTCCCCACCATGTCCGACTTCTATAAGCTGTGCCAGGAGGAATTCAACACCTACGACAGAGAAAGGAAGTATCTCTACACCGAGGAAATGCTCCAGGAGGTGTGCCTGGGCATCAACTCCATGTGCGTGGGCGCGGAGAGCAAATATTTCAACGGTCACACCAATATCGTAGATGACAAGTTCCTGTGTTTCGGAGTCAAGGGCCTTATGGATACCAACAAACGCCTGAAAGACGCCATGCTGTTCAACATTCTTTCGTATATGTCCAACGAACTGCTTGGCAAGGGCAACACCGCCGCCAGCATCGATGAGCTGTATCTGTTTCTCACCAATATGACGGCAATCGAATATATCCGCAATGCCATGAAGCGTGTTCGCAAAAAAGACTCCTCGATCATCCTGGCCAGCCAGAATATCGAGGATTTTTTGATTCCCAGCATCCGGGAGTTCACGAAACCGCTGTTTTCCATTCCAACCCATCAGTTTCTGTTCAATGCCGGGCAGATCAACCCCAAGGATTTCATGGACGCCTTGCAGGTGGAGCCCAGCGAATTTGAGCTGATAAAGTACCCGGAGCGCGGTACCTGCCTGTACCGCTGCGGCAATGAAAGGTACCTGCTCCAGGTAATTGCGCCGGATTACAAGTCAACCCTCTTTGGAAAGGCCGGTGGCCGATGAGCGCAGCTCTCGGTGCAGCCCTCAAGAAAATAGCTGTTGCTCTGCTGTCAGACCCAAAAACGCTGAAGAAAGTGGTCGGCATCGTGCTGACATTATTGGTGGCGGTCATCATGCCCATTGCAGCGGTAATCGCCATTTTCAGCTCTGATTTTGAGATCGATGTGGACGAGTTCCAGCGCCTGACTGTGCAGAATCTCACTGCCGAACAGCGCGCCGACCTGCAATTCATGGAGGATACCGGCAATGCCATCCAGACGGAATTGACCGGCAGAGGACAGGAAAAGCGGCTCAAAGAGGCGCTGGTGCTGTTCGTTTTTGCTCTGGGTGACTTCGCCCATGAGCCTGACTTTGCAGCAAAACTGGCGGGCTGTTTTGTTGAGGGACAGACCCATGCAGGACTCATCGCCGCTGTGAATGCTGCCTTTGGTACGGACATCGACCCGGATGATTTTAAAAAAATCATGTCTTTTGTGAACCGGCAGATCGTGGACGTGGCCCGCTCCCAGCTTGGAAACGTAGGCGGTGAACCGTACTGGAGTTGGTATGGGTTCCCCTCGCGGGTAGAATGGTGCGCCTGTTTCGTTTCCTGGTGTGCAGACCAGTGCGGGTATATCGACAGCGGCATTATGCCTAAGTTTTCAGGCTGCAGCCAGGGGGTGAACTGGTTTCAGGCCAGAAACCTTTGGATGGATGGCTCCGCCACACCCACCTCTGGCATGATAATATTCTTCGATTGGCTGGAAAACGGAACCCAGGACGGCAGCCCAGACCATGTGGGTATCGTGGAGAAGGTGGAAAATGGTAGGGTGTACACCATAGAGGGAAACTCCGGCGACGCCTGCCAGCAGAACAGTTACCCCATAGGATACTTTGAGATCCTGGGGTACGGCGTGCCAAAATATGAAATCGGAGGTACAGAAGATGATAGTGAAAGTAATTCCCCAGCGCAAGGAGCCTGAGATAACGGCCCAGCCCTGGGTGGTCGAGCATACGGTGGAGCTGTCTCCCGGCGAGTTCCGCTATTTAAAGGAACACCTGCTGTGGGATCACCCCTGCATTGCGGAACACGCCAGCGAACTGCACATGGATAAGCATGGCATCACCAACGGAATGCTGGTACTGTGCGAGGGCATCGATGATGGCATCCTCATGAATTCTGAAGGGGCTTCCTACGCCCGGTATGCAGCTTACCTGTCCGGCGCAAGGACGCTGTCCCTCATGGACCGCTACCCTATCCTGCGGGATTTCTGTGTGCAGATGGACGCTCTGGTGGATAAATATGTCCACCAGGCAATCTCCGGCCAGGAGGATGGGCAGTTCACCATCTCCTATCCAAACGTGGATGCTGATATTGAAAATGAGATTTTCAACGATAACCTTACAGCTTTTGACTGGCGGCTGTTCCTGGATATGCTCTCGGCGCGCCCGGAAATCGATGATATGGATACAACAAATAATGAAATATGCCTGACGGTTGCCCCGGAGTTTGTGCAGGAACAGGCTCCGGGGATGTCTATGTGAAACCGCCATGCTGGTAGAAGAAACGCTCTTCGGCAGGCATGACAAGGTGCAGGTCTCCATCGACCGGCTCCGCACCTTTGAGCCGCCGGAAGAATATTATCTGGCGTTCAGCGGCGGCAAGGACAGCCAGGCCGTCTACCATCTGTGCTGGGAAGCCGGTGTGAAATTCGATGCCCATTACAGTCTGACCACCGTTGACCCGCCGGAGGTTATCTATGTTTATGCGGGAGCATTATCCCGACGTTGTTGTGGAGCGTCCCGGTATCACCATGTGGGATTTGATCGTCAAGAAAGGTATGCCTCCGACACGCATAGTCCGCTACTGCTGCGACCAGCTCAAGGAGCGCGGCGGCCAGGGGCGGTTTGTAATAACCGGCGTTCGCTGGGCGGAAAGTGCCAGGTGCAAAAATGGCTGGGGCGTGCTGGAGCTGAACAGCCACAGCAGCGTGCGTATCAAGCTAATGAACGACAACGATGAGGCCCGCCGCCTGCTGGAATCCTGCGTGATGAAAAGCATGCACACCCTCAATCCCATCATCGACTGGCTGGAAGAAGATGTGTGGGAGTATCTGGAGTCCCGTGGCATCTCCCACTGCTGCCTCTATGATGAAGGGTACTCCCGGATCGGGTGCATTGGCTGTCCCCTTGCCGGGGCCAAGCAGATGCGCCGGGAGTTTGCCCGATATCCCAAATATGAGCGGGCGTATCTGCGGGCCTTTGACCGTATGCTCCAGGCTCGGATCGATAACGGCAAGCCCTATTTGAAATGGCACTGCGGGCAGGATGTCATGGACTGGTGGCTCAGAGAGAGCAGCCATTCAGTACCTGAAAACCAAATAACTTTTGAAGATATCTCAGCAGAAGGAGTTGATACACTATGAAAAAAGATTCTATCACCCTCCCTTATGACGAAGAAAAGCTGGCGGCCCTGCGGCTGTACTTGGAGCAAAAGGGACAGTCGGTTGAGCAGGAAATGGTCTCTGCCGTGGATGCGCTCTACGCCAAGTCCGTCCCCGGCAATGTTCGTGAGTTCCTGGACCTGCGCTCCGGCATGGAGGTGAAACCTGCTGAGCGGCGCAAACGGCCCAGGCCGCAGGCAGAACAAGAACCTGTTTCGGCGCCTCTCTCAGAAAGCAGTGATAGCTTTTGAGAACCCAAAAATTTGGCATAGAGATTGAGATGACCGGCATTACCAGGGCCGCAGCCGCCCAGGTGATTGCCGGTCATTTTGGTACCAGCGCCACCCACGTGGGCGGGATGTACGACGCTTTCGCTGTCCGTGACGGTGACAGCCGCCAGTGGAAAGTTGTATCGGATTCGTCAATCCGCAGGGAGTCCCGGCGCGGCGAATCCCGCAATGCGGCCTATGCGGTGGAGTTTGTGTCTCCCATCTGCAAGTACGAGGACATCGGGACGATTCAGGAAATCATACGCAAATTGCGCTCTGCCGGGGCAAAGGTCAACAGTTCCTGCGGCATCCACATCCACATTGACGCAACACCCCACGACGTGAAAACCCTCCGCAACATTGTGAATATCATGGCGGCGAAGGAGGACTTGCTCTACAAGACCCTCAAGGTGGATGTGCATCGGGAACATTACTGTGCCAAAGCTGACACACGGTTCCTGGATGAACTGAACAGCAAGCGCCCATCGTCCATGTCCGACTTCGAGCATATCTGGTACAATGGGCGGTCCGGCAGGAATTATCACTATGATGAGAGCCGGTACCATGGCTTGAATCTGCACTCGGTATTCTCTAAGGGTACGATAGAATTTCGGCTATTCAACTCCACGCTTCATGCTGGAGAGATAAAATCGTATATCCAGCTCTGCATGGCGATAAGCCACCAGGCGCTGGTGCAGAAGTCTGCCTCCAGAATCAAGACCCAGAGCAGTAATGAGAAATATACCTTCCGGGTTTGGCTCCTGCGGCTGGGGCTGATTGGCGATGAGTTCAAGACCGCCCGCCATCACCTGCTGAAGAATCTGGAAGGTAATATTGCTTGGAAACACCCTGCCCAGGCCGAGGCTCAAAAGCAGCGTTTGGCCGAGAAACGGCTGGCGGCATCAGTTGCCCAGGCCATGGAGCAAGCACCCGCTCCGCCGGAATCGATAACAGAAAATGAGCAAGACGAGTCCCACGAGATGGGCATGAGAATGTGAAAGGACGTTTGATATGGCTAAGAAATTATACGTTGCCTACGGCAGTAACCTCAATAAGGGGCAGATGAAATACCGCTGTCCTACTGCAAAATTTTACGGTACCGGCGAATTGCAGGGCTATGAGTTGCAGTTTAAGGGCCGGGAACACTCAGCCTTCGCCACTATCGGTCGCAAGGACGGGGTCGCTGTTCCCGTGGGCCTCTGGGAAATCCAGTCCAGGGATGAGAAGGCTTTGGATATGTACGAAGGTTTTCCCAGCCACTATTTCAAGCGGGATGTGCAGGTGCAGATGGATGGCCGGGAGGTCAGCGCCATGGTGTATATCATGAATCCGCGCATGAATTTCAACCTGCCGTCCCCCAGCTACTACGCTACGGTGCATCAGGGCTACCGGGACTGCGGACTGGATACCGCTGCGCTGGAACGTGCTTTGCAGAGCAGCACCCAGCATTATTACGATGTTGCTTCGATGTACCAGCAGCAGTCTCTGTTCGATTATGACGATGACGAGCCGGAGGAAGATGAGGATTTGGAGGATGAGGAAGAAGATGAATGGGAGGATGTGGATGACGATGAGGACGAAAGTGAGGGGTACGATTTTCACTTTCATATGTGAGGGGGAAACAGCGTGAATCGAGTTAAAAAGTTGAAATGCACCCTCGGCAGCGAATATGCATATCAGCGGTTCATGAGTGACCGGGAGGTGTCACGCCTGCGGCGGCAGACTCCACAGCACATGGAGGATACCGTTGCCGCCAGTTTGACTGTGGGATGCATAAAGATAAACGCGGTGCTGTTCCAGGCAGATTGCTCCCTGCGGTTGGGCTATGACGTGTATGTCAAGGATTCCCCTGGCTCCTCTGAGTGGATCTGTTTCGACAGTCCCAGCACCCCCGCCAGCCTGAAAGAGTCAGATATGCTGGCAGTTCTGGACAGGATCGTTTCGGAGAATGGCCTGTCCTACACCGAGTGCTGCTTTGAGAAATTGGATGGGCGGCAGGTAAAGCCATACGAAAAACTTTTGGAGGACAGAAAATGACGGCTGAAAAGTTTGCGGAATTCGTAAATGCTATCCGGCCCAACAGCGATCCGGCTGTGGCAGTCTGGCTGGAATGGGCCGATGAGCTGGAAGAATATGACAGCAGCCATGGCGAAAAACCAGCCGGTTCCTATAAGACTTCCGAGATATTTCTGAATGAGTTCGCGCAAAAGTTCTCGGTCATCCGGGAACTTCATGGTGACGCCGTGGCTGAAAAAATGATTTTCCTGGCGGAGATTGGCGCCTGCCCCTTCCCCTGGGAGATGAAACTTGCGGCAGAACATCTGGCGGCAGGCGGGAGCATCCACGATATCGCGGCGATGGAAGAATCCGGGGTACTGGAGGATTTTTCGGATATTTTGCAGGAGGACGGCCCCTCCATGAGGATGTGACCGGCTGTCGGCCCATGTGCGGCCCTGTGTCGGGGTTCGCGGGGCTGGGTGGGGAAAGCACTCGGCCCTGCACCGGCGCAGGCCGTGTCGGGCCAGTGTGGGGCTGGTTTGGAAAGGTGCTGGTTTTGAGGGAATTTGGGCGGTTTGAGCAAGGTCGAAAAGCAAGCGGGAGAAAGTGAGGTGGGTTGCGACGCAACCCTCTCACGGTTCACCGCGTCCGGTAATGCCGGTCGCGTCGGGCGTTTTCGGGCTTTTGGTCATGCGAATTTCAGGGTAGGTTGCTGTTGGAGATACCAGCAGAATGGGTGGGTTGTGGTGCGAAAAAAAGCCAGAAATGCGCCATTTTGAGTAGGGTTGCGGCAGAAAGGGAGTGAAAATATGCCTGCACCAAAAGGAAAGAAGAAGTTTTTGCTATGGGCGTACCCGAGTACGCTGGAGCTGGTCAAAAACAACTACAGAAAAGACAAGAGCAAGAGCCAGTCGGAGTTTATCGACCGGGCGATTTGCTATTATGTCGGGCACATCACGGCAGACGAAGATACTTCGTATTTGCCTAACGCGCTCCTCTCCAACATGAAAAGTATTGTGGCCGAGAGCGATAACCGGCAGAGTAAGATGCTGTTCAAGTTGGCGGTGGAGCTGGCCATGCTCATGAATGTGGTCGCCGCCAGCAGTGAGATCGACGAGATATCATTGGCACGGCTGCGTGGGGAGTGTGTGCAAGAGGTAAAAAGGCTCAATGGTAATTTTAGATTTGAGGATGCGGTCGAGTGGCAAAGCTAGTCACGAAGTTTAAATTTTTGAAACCGGGCGCCCGGCAGGGGCGCGGCGGGTACGCAAAGTATATTGCCACCCGTGATGGTGTGGAGAAAATCGATGACAGCAAACGGTTTGCGCCTGTCACTTGGAATCAGAAACAGCTAATTGCAAAAATTCTTCGTGACTTTCCTGATACCAAAGATATGCTGGAATATGAGGATTACCAGCAGAAACAAACCGTGGAATCAGCATCGGAGTTCATCTCTCGCGCGATTGAGAACAATGCCGCTGTTGCGCTGAATGCGAAAACCTACGCTGATTATATTGCTACCCGACCCAGCACTGAGCGGTTCGGTCCCCATGGACTTTTCACTGATGACGGTGTGCAGGTAAATCTTAAAAAAGTATCGCAAGAATTGAATGACTACGGCGGCAATGCATGGACGGTCATTATTTCTTTGCGGCGCGAAGATGCGGAACGTTTAGGTTTCGATAACGGTTCCCGCTGGCGGGATATGCTGCGCACTCAGACCCAGGCGCTCTCGGAAAATCTGCGTATTCCTATGGGACACCTAAAATGGTTCGCGGCGTTCCACAATGAGGGACACCATCCCCATGTGCATCTCATCGCTTACTCTACGGAAGAAAAAGAGGGATATCTTACAAAACAGGGTGTGCAGAAGTTGCGTTCTGCTTTTGCCAAAGATATTTTTGCGCAAGATTTGCTATGCGTCTACGAAAAGCAGACCGAGCATAGGAACCGATTACGTTCTGAGAGCAGGGATGTACTGGCTGAAATCGTTTCGCAAATAAATGCTGGTGGGTATTCAAATCCCCATCTCGAAGAACTGCTGTTGCAGCTTGCCCGGCGGTTTTCCCGCACCAAGGGCAAGAAGGTGTATGGGTATCTGAAAGCAGATGTGAAAGCGATTGTAGATTCTATCGTGGATGAATTGGCAAAGGACAACCGCGTCTCTACGCTTTATGATTTATGGTATCAGCAAAGGGAAAATGTGCTACGCACCTACAACAGCAACCTACCGGAGCGGGTACCGCTGTCGCAGAATAAGGAGTTCAAGTCGATAAAGAACGCAGTTATCCAGGCGGCCATGAATCTGGTGTTGGATAATCACCAAGGGCAATCCGCCACAGAGGATGATATAGAACCCCAACACAGGCGGTCTCCCACCGTGAGCAGTGCTGACATCGGGATGAGTGCGCTGCGCCTGCTCCAGCAGACCAGTCAAATATTGCAAAATGAAGTTCAACCCATCTATCAAGATAGACGTGTCGACCGCAAACTGCGCCGGAAGATCAACGAGAAAAAGCAGGCGCAAGGCTTGCGGCAATAATAATTACTGTAAGAGGATGCCGCGCCGCAAGGTGCGGCGTTTCTCTTGGAAAGGAGTTTCATGTCAGGATATATTCCCTTCACAGACGAGCAGAAAGAAAAGGCACGGCGCACGGATTTAGCTGGCCTGCTCCGCAGCCAGGGTGAAACCTTACGCAAGTCAGGCTCGGAGTTCGAGTGGCTGGACGGCTCCCAGAAAGTTACCATCCGGGGTAACCTTTGGTTCCACCAGTATGAGCAGGTGGGCGGCGACTCCATTGACTTTGTAAGAAAATTCTACCACAAATCTTACCCGGAAGCAATGAAATATTTATTGGGGCAGAGTGGTGGTATGTTATCTGTCATGCCGCCTGCAAGAAAGGTTATGCCCAAGTTCGAATTGCCGCCTGCTAATGATAATATGCGGAGGGTGTTTGCTTACCTGCTGAACCGGCGCGGTATCGACAAAGATGTGCTTTACGCTTTTGTCCACAAGAAGATGATTTACGAATCCGCACAGTACCACAACGTAGTGTTCCTTGGATTTGATAAGGACGGTATCCCCCGCCACGCCAACAAACGTGGTACGAGTTCATCCTCCACCTACAAGGGTAATGCCGTGGGAAGTGTACCGGAATACAGTTTTCACTGGAACGGCAAAAGTGACCGCCTCTATCTATTCGAGGCTCCCATTGATATGCTGTCCTTTATCTCCCTCTACCACAAATCTTTGGCCTTTTCCGCTGAAAGTGGAAAAGGCGGGTACACCGCCGGTAATCTACCGGACTGTACAAAGTTTGGGCGGTGTACTTGGCGGGATCACAGCTATGCGGCGGCCTGCTCTGTTTCAGACAAGGTGCTGTTTCAATGTCTACACGATAATCCAAACATCAGGAATGTGTCCATTTGCTTCGACAGTGACGAACCAGGCCAGCTTGCCGCCCAGCGGATTACTGCAAAACTCATAATGCAGGGTGTAGAATCAGAAATCCTCGTGCCGGTCAACAAAGACTGGAACGAGGATTTGTTATCCGGCGGAGAATTGGAGGTGGAGGAATCATGCCAAATATTGCGCCGTTGATTTTTGTGGCCGTACTCATGTTTTGTGTTCTCAGCGGGGTGACATTACTGGCGCACATCTACAGCCTGAACAATATTAAGGCAAAAACTGTTGGCGATGGTCAGCACGGCACCGCACGATGGGCTACGAAAGCGGAGATAAAAAAAGTATACCGGCACGTTCCCTTTACACCGGAGCGTTGGCGGGAGCAGGCGGCTCATGGGAAGAAACCCTCTCTTGAAAATGGTGGAGCACTCCCCCAGGGCATCGTCATGGGCTGCACCGGCAGAAAGGAAACCATCGCAATGGTGGACACTGGCGATGTTCATGCTCTCATTTGCGCAGCTGGAAAAGAACTACGGCAAAGAGGGCGCAGAGATTATAGTCGATAATTTGCAGGATATAATCTTCGGCGGGTTTGCGCCCAACAGTAATTCCGCCGAAGTGCTGTCCAAGGCCCTGGGCAGTCGCACGGTCATGTCCGGCTCCGTTTCCCGCAGCAAGAACGATCCCAGCCAGTCCTTGCAGATGATTGAACGGCCCCTTATGACGGCAGACGAACTAAAGTCTATGCCCAAGGGTCAGTTCATCGTGATGAAAACGGGCTTTTACCCAATGAAAGTCAGGCTCAAGCTGTATTTTGATTGGGGTATCCAATTCGACGAACAATATGCCGTACCAGAGAACGGCAACCGCAAGGTGTCCTATGCGGAAAAGAATGAACTGCTCCAGGCCATTGTGCTGAAGTACCATCCTGACTGGTTGAAGGAGGATGATACGCCGGATGGTGGACAGAAGCAAGATACACCTGACAAAAAGCAGCACAAGAGGTCATCCACAAACAAAAGACCCAGCAATTCCAAGAACAGGCCGCTGAAAGAGGTTGCTCCCCGTAACCGAGAATCCGAATCAGAGGTAGCACCGGATGGGCCGGTTTGATTTTCTGTATAAGATGGACCTACACCACAGAGCAGTGGCTGTCTATATTTATCTAGCTGACCGGTCGAATAAGAATAGTGAGTGCTGGCCCGCCATTCCCACTATTGCCAGGGAGCTGAAACTGTCGCAGTCTACGGTGCGCAGGGCTTTACAGGATTTAAGAAAAGCAGAGTTATTGGAAACGGAGCAGCGTTACCGGGTTAAAGGTGGCAAAAGCAGCTTGCTTTTTCGCCTAAATAAGATGTGACAGAAAGCACCTGCCGCCAGGGAACCTTTGCGCTCTCCCGGTGGCAGGTGCCTCCTGTCATGGTGGCGGGTCTAGGGAATTACCCAAAGGAAGATACTGTCGGCAGAAAAATAGAAATAGCGCATCTATACTAAACTTAACCAGCTACCTCAACCCAAACAAATAGTCTGAGCGCAAAATTTTTTCGTTGACAACATCCCCTGCTAGGAATATGCTATATCTGCCGCCAAAAACATTTCGTGACGGATTTTCAACATTTCATTACAAATGGGTTGCCCCTTTGCCGTCTCTTTGTTAATCTAAAAACAGGGTGATATGCATGATAAAGTTTGCTATCTGCGATGACGAGCCACAGATGGCCCGAGAAATTGCGGATCAGCTTGCAGGCTATATGAAGGAAACGGACTGTGACTATTCGGTTGACTGTTTCTCCAGCGGGCATGCGCTGCTGAAGTCCTCAGATGAATTTGACGTTATTTTTCTGGACATCCAGATGGAGCGCCCGGACGGGATGGAAACAGCCGCGCTCCTGCGGCGGCGTGAGAGCCGCAGTCTGCTGATTTTTGTGACGGTGCTGAAAGATCGCGTGTTTGATGTGTTCCCGCTGGAAGCTTTCGATTACCTGCTCAAGCCCCTGGATAGGGATCGGTTCAGGCGGACAATGGACCGGGCCTTGCGCTGGCTGGAGCGGGACGCGGCAAAAAATCTGGTGATACAGCGAGGCTCCGGCTGCCAGGTCGTTCCTCTCTCTGACATCCTGTACTGCGAGGTGCTGGGCAGGAAAATTTTCATCCACAAAAAGGATGGTACTGTTTTGGACTACTATGACAGGCTGGAGGATTTAGAACAGCGCGTGGATAGCCGCTTTTTCAAGTGCCACCGCAGCTACCTTGTGAATCTGGACTATGTGGGAGGGTGCCGAGATGGGCAGGTCCTGCTGTCCCAGGGAGAGCGCATCCCGGTTTCGCGGCTGCGGGAGCGGGAATTGACGCAAGCCCTTTTGCGCCATATGAAAGAGAGGTGTATCTGATATGGATTATTTCAGCCTGATTATGGACGGGATCAGCATCCTTGGGCAGGGTATAATGCACATCTTTTTTGTCAGCCGCCTTACTGGGAAGGGGCGCAGGCTTTGGCATTTTGCGGTCTATTGCCTTGCCCTCTGCGTCATTCAGTGTCTGTCGCTGGGCTTTAAAGACGATGGGATTATCTCCATTGCCGCAGGAATCCTGGGGCTGTACACCCTCAGCCGCTTTGCGCTGGGGAACCAGCGGCCCATTTCCTGGGTGGCGGCGGTGCTGGCCTTTTATGTTTCGCAGCTCTCTTTTGGAATTATCAACTCTGTGGAGGTGGCCTTCTTTCCCGGCTTTATCGGGACCCCTCAGTTATATCTGCTGCTTTTGGTTGCACAGGCCCTCTATTTTGTGGCATGCATTGGCTGTTACCGCGCTGTGCGGAAGCTCCTGGCCTGGACGCAGGACAGCCAAACGCCTTATATCGGGCTTCTCCTGCTTCCTGGGTTGTTTTTCTTTGGGGCGGAGCTGTACATCCTCCAGACCGCCTACAGCTTTTTTGTCCCCTCCGTTTCCCTGGAGGATGTTGGTAAGCACGGCACGCTGTTCTTCCTGCAAATCACGGGGCTGGCGGCGCTGCTGTGCACCCTGTACGCCTACCGGCAGCTCTGCCGGGGCTTTCAGGCTCAGGTTGAACTGCAATCGCTGACCCAGGCAGCCCAGGCTCAGAAAGTTTACATTGCTGAGGCCCGGGCCCGCTATGAGCAAACGAAATCCTTTCGTCACGACATCAAGAACCATCTGTCTGTGCTGGACGGCCTGCTCAAGAATGAGAAGCTGGACGAGGGCCGGGAGTATCTGAAAAAGCTGGAAACCGTCTCGGAGGCTCTGTCCTTCCCCTACCAGACCGGCAACCAGGTGGTGGATATTCTGCTGGGGGAGAAGCTGGGGCTGGCCAAAGAGATTACGGCAGAGGTGTCCCTGGTTTTGCCAAACCCCTGCGGGATCGATGATTTTGATCTGTGCGTGCTCTTTGCCAACGTCCTGGACAATGCCATCACTGCCTGCCGCGCTCAGGACGGAGCAAAATCCATACGCATCAGCGGCAAGCGTCAGGGAGATTTCTATATGCTGACCTTTGAGAACACCTGCTCGCAGGAGCCACTTCCCCCGGCAGGTACCGGGTTATCCAACATCCGGGTGGTGGCGGAGAAGTACCATGGGGCGGTGCTGACGGAGAAAACAGGAGGCTGGTTTTCGCTGAATGTGCTGCTGAATGTCGCGGCTGTGTAGAGAAATGGAGGAACTTCATGAGTAAATACGACGCTCTGTGGGCCTATGTGCAAAAGGATGGAAGCCCGACCCTCAAATTGACCTTTGCGCAAATCCAGGATATCGCGGGCATTCCCATTGACCACTCGTTCCTGAGATACAAAAAGGAATTAGCGGACTATGGGTATCAGGTGGGGAAAATCTCCATGCGGGAGCAGACGGTTGTTTTTCAAAGGAGCGTTTAGCGGCCAGGGTTGCGCTATAATCAAAGCGGTAAATGGGAATTTACAGGAGGAAAACGTGAAAGTTAAAAGGTGCGTAAAGGGGCGGCGCTTGTGCTTTGCAATATTCGCAATTTGCCTCTCGGCTAGGTTTATAGAGTATTTTTTAATTGAAACAGACAAAACGGCGATTGGAGAAAATGTGCTTCACAAAGCCGTCGGAATTATTCTATTGGCAGTGGTATTAAAACGTACAAACCTGACATG